>CALMJA010000053.1 GCA_937864295.1 uncultured Candidatus Altimarinota bacterium
TTTCAGTTTATTTTTCTTTGGCACTTGTAAATTTAATCATTTTTAAAAATAAGTCAAAACTTTTTTGTGGAATATATTCACAATTAATATAAAATTGCTTTTTTAATTATTGTGAATATATTCACAATGTTATGATTAATATATTTTTATGACTAAAAAAGAAAAAAGAGAATTTAGCGAAAATGAAAAAAAGATTCTTTTGGATATATGAAATAAAATAAAAGAAAAAAGAGCTGAAATATGATTAAATCAAGAAAAATTAGCTCTTAAAATCTGAATGGATAGAAGTTATATTAGCATGATTGAAAGATGAGAAGCTAATATAACTTATTTAAAATTAAAGAGAATTGAGGAAGTTTTAAATTTAAAATTTTAATAAAATCTTGATTTTCTAATAAATATGTGTATATATTGTATATATAAAAATAATAAAAAATTATGGATAATGAAAAATACAATCTAAATATTGATGATAAATATGTTAAATTATTTCAAAATAATTTAGGTTTTTGAAATCCTATTAATAGTGATATTTGGTTTTTATGAAATGAAGAAAGATTTGAAAAAAATCAACCTGTTTCTGAAAGAATTAAATCAATTAGTGATAATAATAAGGCAAATGTGTTTTATGATGAAAAAAATTTATATTTTACAAAATTATTTACAGATTATCAAGATTATAATGATTTATGGGGTTGATATAATTATATTAGGATAAATTTTAATCAAGATTTAAATAAATTTTTTATTTCTGAATTTTTCTTTTTACCTTCTGATAAATGAACCTTGATATGAAAAACTTATAGATTAAAAGATTCAAATTGAAATTTTATAAAAACAAGAAATGAGTTTTATGAAAATGATAATTTAAAATTAATGTTAGAAGAAAGGCTTGTTTACATATTTTGACTATTAAAAAACTATAAATGAAAAACTGTATATCTTTATTGATTAGATAATAATATAGAAGAGAAAATAATAATATTACAAGAAATATGTAAAATAAATAATTTTGATTTAATAGAAATTGAAAACAATAAAATTAAAGAATTTGATTTTTACTGAAATAAAATTTATTTCAGCCAATATATTAATAAGCAATAATTATCATGAAAAAAATTACAGACCAAGAAATAAAAATAATATGTGAACTTCTTAAAAGTTGAGAAACAATACCAGCAAAATATAAAGAATCTTTATTTTGAAAAGATATTGAAAAAAAAGAATATGAGCTTAAATATTCAGTAAAAGAAAAAGAAGAAGATATTATAGCAAATACTTATGCTTGTCCTTTACAAAAAGTAAAAACATATAATCCAAATGAGATAATAGACCATAAGGATTTTGTGAGAGAAAAAGAAACTAAAGAAAAATTTATTGGTTGGTATAACAAACTAATTTTTTGAGATAATCTTCAAGTTTTAAAAGAACTTTTAACAAATGAATTACTTCAAAAACAAATAAAAGAGAACTGATGAATTAAACTTATCTATATAGACCCTCCTTTTGCAACAAAAAGTGATTTTATGGCTTGACAATGAGAAAAAGCTTATTCAGATAAAATAGCATGAGCTGAATTTATTGAATTTATAAGAAAAAGACTTGTATTAATGAGGGAGCTTTTAGCTAAAGATTGAGTTATTTTTTTGCATTTAGATGAAAAAAAATGTCATTATATAAAAATTATAATGGATGAAATATTTTGAGAACATAACTTTGTTAATGAAATAATATGGAATAAATGATTTAGATGAACTGAGTCTAAAAACATTTTTCAACATGCTCATGAAACAATTTTTATGTATTCAAAAAATCAATGAAAATATTTATGGAATCAAGTTTATTCTGATTATAAAGATATTAATATGTGAAGATATAATCAGATTGATGAAAATTGAAGAAGATATGCTCTAATTAAGAGAAAAAGAACAAATTGAGAAGTATATTATTGAAAAACATATTTTAATGATGAATGAAAAAAAGCTAATGATGTTTTCGATATTGCAACAATGGCATCAACAGATAGTCAAAGGGTTTGATATCCTACTCAAAAACCAGAAGCACTTTTAGAAAGAATTATAAAAGCAAGTTCTAATGAATGAGATATAGTTTTAGATGCTTTTGCTTGAAGTGGAACAACTTTAGCAGTAGCAGAAAAATTATGAAGAAAATGGCTTTGAATAGATTGATGAAAATTATCTATTTATACTATTCAAAATAGATTAATGAATTTAAAAGAAGATATTTGAAATAAATGAAAAACTTTAAAACCAAAGCCTTTTGCTGTTTATAATGCTTGATTATATGATTTTCAAATATTAAAAAATCTTGATTGGAATACTTATATTTGGTTTACTCTATCACTTTTTCAATGTAAACAAGATAAACATTCAATAGATTGAATCCCTTTTGATTGATATTTAAATTTAAACCATGTTCAAGTTTTTGATTATAATCATGGTAGACAATGAATAGTTTTAGATAAATGATATTTAGAAAATATTGATGAAAAAATTTGAAATAAGATTTGAAAAAGAGTTTATATAATAGTTCCAGCAACAAAAATTGATGGAATGCTTGAAGATATAGTAAATATAAATTGAAGAGAATACTTTTTATTAAGAGTTCCTTACTCTATAATCAAAGAACTATATACTAAAGATTTTGAAAAAATAAAACAACCTACAAGCGAAGATGATGTAAATAATACAGTTGAAGCTGTTTGATTTGATTTTATTAGAGTTCCAAAATTAAAAGTTGAATACAAAAAAAATTGAAAAAAAGCTGAAATTAAATTATTAGAATTTGAATCAAAAGTCATTTCAAATAAACCACTTGATTATAAAAATTTAGAAACTTTATCAACTGTTATAATTGACTATAATTATAATTGAGAATATGTGACTTTTGAAGAAGTTCTTT
>CALMJA010000054.1 GCA_937864295.1 uncultured Candidatus Altimarinota bacterium
AATTATGGAACATACGAGTATCCGTTTCTTAAAAAGAGAAGTCAACTCTCTACCCTGATTCAATTTCAAAAGGAACTGCCCTGGTTACAAGGAATAGATTGGCACACTTCTTTAGCATTTGATATAGGATCGCTGTATGAACCCTCCATGGGATTACAGATAGGGCTTCGGAAAAGAGGAATTTTTTGATAATTTTGTTTCCCTATTCTTCTTGTGGATTTTACTGAATTATCTATTTCTTCTAATTCTATTTTTGGTATATAATCAGGAAATCCTGATGCAAATGTTATTTTTCTCATATTCTATTACTTACTTCTAAATTAATTAAACTTTCATTTAATCAAGTATCTAACCAAGTCATTCATTTTTGCTCGTGTTTTATAACTCAAGGCATTATCTTATTTATGTTATTTACTTCTCTAATCATATTGCAATAATTTCTTAAATCATCTATAAAAAACTCAAATTGTTGTTCAGATAATTCTGTAATATCTTCAATAGTTTTTATATTGTATTCTTTTTTTGTTGGTGTATAATTCAATTTTTCTTTAGGATATCACTTTACAAATCAATCAAATTTATGTTTTTTTGCAACTTTAGATAAATCATTTATCAAATTTACACTTTCACTAATACTAATGCATCAATGTTCAGTTTCTTTTTGTGAAACTAATTCAAATAATAGTTTATATTTCATACCATATCTTTTATTTATATAAAATTCATATCATTTTTGCCCCTTAGAGAGTTTTTAACTCTTTTTAGGTATCTTACTTCTAATTAAACTAGAAAAGTCTTTATAATTAGTTTTTTCATAGTTTAAATGTCATCATTTACAAACATAAGTATCTTTTATTCAAGTAGATACATTTACTGCATCACATTGTTTTAATGTTCAAAAACATTTTCAACATCTAATATATCAGTTATATTCTTTTAGTATTGTCATAGTTTTATTTGTTATTTTCTAAATCAATGATAATAAAAATATCATGCACTTACTTTAAAAAATTCTGCAAGTGATTTTATATTATATCATTCTTTAAGCATTTTATCAGCTAAGATTAAATCTTTTTCACTTAATTTTCTCATATTAAGTAACTTTTGTCATTTCTTAGGCATATTTAGTTATTTAAGTAATTATCTAGCCATTGTTATATATTCTTTTCAGCAGAATTCTTTTGCTTTTTCTATATCAGTAAATACAGGTAATAAACAATCAATTCAATGTCTTTTCATTTCTTTTTTTAATTCATTTAATTCGTGCATTCATTCCATTTTTAATGGATATTTTCATAAGTAAACTAGCATAATTCTATTTGTTATTTAAGTAATATTTAGCAATACTAGCCATTTTAGCAGTAAGCATTTTTTCTTTATACATTCATTCAAGTTTAGGGAATTTTTCTTGCATATATTTTTCTGCTTCTTCTCTTATTTTAGGATTAGATTTAATTAAAGAGTTTATTTGATTTCTTTCTAACTCTGCTTTTTTCTTTTCTTCTTCATCTATAAATCATTCTAATTTACTTTCTTCTATTCTTTTTTGCTCTCTAAGTGGTCACATTATCTTTTCAATCTGATAAGACTCTAAATCATATAATCTTCCATAGCTTTGTGTTGTTGCTATATCTAGCATTTCTTCAACAACAGGTTTAGGGAATTTACTTATTTTATTCCAAGTAACTTTTTCAGATTTATCAGTAAATGGTTTAAATTTACCACATTGCTTTCTTGCTTCTCTCCAATCTCTAAACTTTTCTTCTATATCTTTATAATAAGAACAAGCTCATTTAACAAAACTTTCATTATAATATAGCTTTTCTTCTATTTGTTCTTTTGGTTTAATAACTTTTCTTATGATTTTCTCTTCTTTATAAAAAATCATATATCATCAATAATTTTGTTGCCAATTATAGTTATCTTTACCAAATTCTAGTAATACTTGCATATATTCTTTGGTAGATCCAGGAAGTGGATTTGATTTATATATTATTGTCATAGTTTATCAAGATATAATTTACATAAGTGTTTTATTGTTCTACTCTTACTTCATAAGTTAAAGACTATTTTCAGTTTATCTAAATCTTCTATTGTTTGTTTATCTCTTATTGTTAGTGCCATTTTATTTTTTTCTTAATCTATAAAGTTTACTATCACTAGTTTTATCTAGTACAAATTCAAAATATTCTAATTTTACTTTATTACAAAATACATTTTCAACTACATCTTCAATTAGTTTTTCTAAAATACACATATTATCTTCATCTAATCCATCAATAGCAATATCAATAGTATAAGTAGTTCACATTTTATATTTTTCCATAATTATTTAGTTATTAATATAAG
>CALMJA010000055.1 GCA_937864295.1 uncultured Candidatus Altimarinota bacterium
TGGGTTAATGTAAAAAATGTGTGCTGAAAAGCACCTTTTTTTATCTTAAATTTCTTTCATAAATCCATAAAGAAATAAATGAAATTAATCTATCAATTCTAAGTCATCTATGTCTTTGAATTTGAACAGAAATTAGTCAATTTAATCATTCTAAATCATTTGTGCTTCTCTTAATATTTTCATCTTTTAAATAATGAAACATAAAAGGAATGGAATTTTTTATATGACTTCTAGAAGCTCTTAATTTTCTATGAGTATACCAAGATTTATTTAAATTTATTGACTTCTCTTTTAGGAAATCAAAATATTTTTTCTCCCAAAATTTAAATTTTTTAACGAATAATTTTTCATTTTCAAAATTCTTGAAAATAATCATTTTCTGTAAATCTTTTCAACATTCTGATTTAGGATTATTTGAAATATTACTTTTTATTTGTCTAAAAATATGAGTTAAACATCTTTGAATTTTAGAATTTGGATAAATTTCTTCAATAGCTTTTTTAATTTGCTTGGCTCAATCTAAAATAAAACACTCTATTTCATATTTAAATTCATTTTTAAGAACAAATAAATCATATTTTATATATTCATATCTTTCTCAATCATAAAATCAAAATCTAATAACTTTTTTATTTACATAATCATAATAAATTATTAAACAAATTTCTTTTGAAATCCAAATTCAATCTATCATTACATATTTAATATTTTCAAATACTAAATCTATTTGATATATTAAATTATTATCTAATTTTTCTCTTATATAATTTAAGATATCTAGTTTATCTTTTCATTTTTGAAGTCATAATTGTCTCGATGAATATCATTCATTTAACCATTCTAAAAATATTTTTTCTGTTCTGATTATATCATTTGTTTTTCATTTTTTAATAAAACAATATCTACAATTTTTGCATTTATATTTTTGTTTTCATTGACTATTTTTTCAGTTTAATTTTGTATTATTTTTTCTACATTTTGGGCAGTTTTTTTTGCATATTATTAAGTTAATTAATTATTAACAAAATTATACCATACTTTTACTAGTATTAAAGCTATTTTTTATACTAAAAATAGCACACATTTTTTACATTAACCC
>CALMJA010000056.1 GCA_937864295.1 uncultured Candidatus Altimarinota bacterium
GAATAAATGCAAATATAGTTTCTCAAGATAATCTTGATAAAATAATTGATGATAAAAACTATGATAAATTTAAATATATCTTAGTTGATGAATCACATAAATTTAAAGATAAAAATTCTAATAGGTATGTAAAATTACAAGAATTTATACATAAAACTAATAAACAATTAATTTTATTATCTGCAACTCCTTTGAATCTTAATGGTTGGGATATTTATAATCAAATTAAATTATTTCATAAATGAGAGGAAACTAAACTTCCAATTACACCAAATCATTTATATAAATTTTTCAAAGAATATGAAATTTGAAAAACAGATATAAGTGATATTATGAAAGAATTAATGGTAAGAAGAACAAGGTTACAAATTAAAAAATATTATAGGGATGATTTAGAAAAAAGAGATCTTGCTTTTCCTGATAGAGTTTGACCAGAAATAATACATTATGATATTAGTAAGAAGTATGAAGAAATATACTCACATATAGAAGAAGTATTATGAAAAAGAAGTCCTTATGCATGACTTAGTAAAAAAGAAAAAGAAGAAATTAAAAAAAATCAAACATTAGGAGAAAAAAAGGAAAGAGAATGAAAATTAAATTATGCAATTTATTTTAAAACTCAATATTTAATTGATTCTTGTTTTGAAATTGATGAAGAATGAAATAAAAAGATTAATGATCCTGAATTTTATGACTTGGTATGAATTTGAGATAACTTGAAAGAATTAGCAAAAATAATGTTTTTCATGAGAATTGAATCTTCACCAAGAGCATTTTTGAATACTTTGGATAGAATGATTAAATATAATGAAATTTTTCTAGAAAACTTGAAAAAATGATTTATATTAAATACTAAACATAGTGATGAATTAGCAAAAGTAAATGAATTGTTAAAAGATTTAGATGATGAAAATGATTATTTAGAATTATTGGAGGATGGAAGTTATTTCAATATTAAAAAATTTAATATTGAAGACTATAAAAAAGATATTGAAGAAGATATAAAATTACTTAAGGAATTAAAAGAAAAATCAATTATTTTAGAAGAAATCGAAAATATAAAAATTGATAAATTAGTTGAAATAATAGAAAATTTTAAAGGTAAAAAATTACTAATTTTTACTCAATTTAGTGATACAGCTGAATATTTAGGGGATTCTTTAAATAATAAATTAAAAAGAAAAGATATAGAAGTATTAAGCTGAAAAAATAAAAATATGTTATCTTCAATTCTATGAAGATTTTCACCTATTTCTCAAGGATATAAATTAAAAAATTGAGAAGAAAATATAAATATTTTAGTTGCTACAGATGTTATTGCTGAGTGACAAAATACTCAAGATGCCTCAGTTGTTATAAATTATGATTTACATTGGAATCCTGTTAGATTAATTCAAAGAATTTGAAGAATTGATAGAATATGAAGTAAAAATGATAAAATATATATTTATAATTTTACCCCTTCAAATTTATGAGAAAATAAAATATGAATGGAAAATAAAGTTAGTGAAAGAATTGAAGAAATACATAAACATATTTGAGAAGAAAATAAAATATTAAAAAAAGAAGAAGTTTTAAATGAAAAAATGCTTCAATTATTTGAAGAATTAAATAATTGAAACAAAGAAAAATTAGATGAATTAGAAGAAATTTATGAAGATTCTAATTTATTTACATATTCTTCTTATATAAAAGAATTAAAAGATCTAAAAAATAATAATAAAGATTTATATAACAAAATTAAAAAATTACCTTTAAGAGTAAGAACTTCTAGAGAATGAAAAGATAAGTGAGTTTTAGTATTTTGTAAAAATTGAATATATGAATATTTTTATATTCAAAATAATTCTTGAGAAATAATTAATAATAAAACTAGATTTTTAAAATTACTTAAATGTGAATTTAATGAAAAAAATCTCACTTTGCCTCAAAAACATGATGAACTAGTAAATCTAATTGAAACTCAATAGATATAAAAGCATTTAAAAATAAAATAACTGATTATAAAGAAAAAATCTTATCAAAATATGATCATGATGAAATAGAAAAATGTGAAAAAATAATTTCTTTTTTATCTAATAAAATGGAAGCATATCAAAAAAGGAAATTCAAGAAATTTAAAAAATATAGAAAATATGAAGAATTAAATAATGATATAATAAATGAAATTTATATCGTTGTTCTAGATATAATTGAATCAAATAATGAACTTGATAATAAACCTAAAAAGGAAATTGGTGAAAAAATAATTGTTATAAGTGAAAGTATTGTTTAATTCGAAGCATTATAAAAAAATATTTTTAAATATTATACTAATAGAAATTTTATTACATTTAAAATGATTATTGAAACTATAATATATTAAATTAAAGTTTTAAAAAATGATAAAGATTGTTAAAAAAAATAATAATATAAATAAAATATCAAAAAAATATATATCAATAGAAGATTGTAAAAATTTAGTATTAAATTATATGGAATCTAATATTGATTTTATTTAATTAAATTCAATTCTTAATTCTGCTGAATTAATTGAAGTATTAAACTGATTAGATTGATTAGAAGTTGATAATGAAAATTATAAAAGATTGAAAGTACTTTATTTATATCATAATTTAGAAATACCTAAGACTAAAAAAATTAGATATAATTATTGATGGGATGATGGTATACCATCATATAAACATTATCCTTCTTGAATAAATTATAGAAAAAGTTGAAGATATGGAGCTATATAATACTAATTAAAATAGTCAACTCAAAATTTTTGCCAAAAACCTTACAAAAATGATACACTTAGAAACAGAGTTTTTATTTTTGTAAATTTATTATTATGTGAGTTAGAAAAAATTTTGAGAGGTTGAAGACTTCTAGATATTATAACTTTTGTAATTATTTCAGTGATTACAAAGAAAATAATAATTTCACTATTTTTTTGATAGAACTTGAAAATATAGATCTAAATCAATTAAGATATAGTGAAAAAAAGATGCTTTTAAGGGTATTGGAATATATATTCAAAAATTATAGATTATATGATTTAAATGATAAATATTTAAGTGGATTTATATTTAAAAATAGTTATTGTCCTTTTCAAATAAGTGAAAGAGATTATATAATACTTGAAAAAATGCTTATATTAAAGGAACAATTATGAGGTTATTATTTAAATAACTACAATATCTATTACAATATAGCACTTGATTATATAAATGAACTAAAAAAATATATATTTAAAAATGATATAAAACCATTTGATAAAATTTTACCAAATATTCTGAGTTTTCCTTGAGATTTTCAATTTGAAAATTGTGAAATAAAAAAAGAAAATTACAAAACTCTTTGTAACTAAAAAAAAGATAGCTTTTTGTCCCCGTATATTTTCTCTATTTATAGCTATAAAAAATGCTTAAAAAATAAATCAACTTGATTTTATTTAAAAAAGTAATAGTATTTGGGTCCATAATATTAATAATAATTAAATTATGTATCTAGAAAAAAAATGAAATAATAATTACCTTATAAAAAAGGTATTAAATAAAAAAATATCAGTAAATATTTGAACAAATTTTTCAGCTAATAATGAAGAATTACAAGAATTATCTTTTAAAGAATTTGAGTATATAAAAAACTTAGATAGTTATTTGAACTTTAAAGATGAACTTTTTAATAAAGATTTATTAGATAATATTTATAAAGATACTGTTTTTTTATCAAATACTATTATACAAAATGATTCTAAATATATTGATTTTCCTATAAAATTTATATATGAATCAAATAAAACAGAGGGGAGTAAGATTCCTTTTGAATCTGTTCAAGAAATAATCAAGCAAAAAAAATATACATATAAAGTAAAAAATGAAATATTAGAAGTAGAAAACTCTATAAAAGTTTGGGATTTCATAAATAATGATTTTCTTTTTAATGAAGCAAATATAAAAAAACTTTATCATATTTTAACAAATTGATTAATTCAAGAAAATTGAAATAAATATCCTAGATGATTTAAAAAAGTACCTATTGTCGTAAACAATAATACTACTTCAAGTCCTGAA
The DNA here is from genome assembly GCA_937864295.1 of uncultured Candidatus Altimarinota bacterium. Lineage (GTDB taxonomy): Bacteria > Patescibacteriota > Gracilibacteria > BD1-5 > UBA6164 > JABWCI01. Next base: position 4,062 of record CALMJA010000056.1, read on the forward strand.
AATGTATCTTTTGAAATAAAAAATCTTATATCAGATTATAAAAATAATATAAAATTAAAAAATCCTTTAAAACTAGCATTCGATTTTCATTTAAAATATGAACAAATACATCCATTTGAAAATTGAAATTGAAGAACATGAAGGTTTTTATTAAATAAAATATTATTATCAAATTGATTACTTCCAATGATTGTATTTGAAAGTAATAGGCAAGCATATTTTAATTCTATTGATTCTGCTAAATCATGAGACAAAAAGAAATATTATAAATTTATGCTAGAACAATATAGAAAAACATTAGATGAATATTGGAAAAAATAAAAAAAAGATAGCTTCGCTATCTTTTTTTTTCTTTTAAAACTCAGGACAAACTACATTACATTTTTTTTCTAAACACTTCGAAGTATAGGGACAAGATGAACGAATCAAATAATCACCAGGAGTTTCACAATCTTCATCTACATTGCAAGAAACATCAAGAGTTTCAGCTATAGTATAGTTTTGTACAGCACTAGTATTTTCTATAACTGGCTCTTTTTTCTCTTGATTATCTACATACCACATATAAGCAAAATAAAAAATCAACAAATCTACCATAAAGGAGATAAATATAAATTTTTTAGTATTAAATTTTGGCTTTTCTGGTATTTCTTCATTTATTTGATCCATATAAAAAATATTAACAAATATAATAACAATATATTAATGATTTTTTCTTTTTAAACTAAATTTATTGACAAAATAATTATTTAAAATACTATTACCTTGTAATACATAGTAATATTTAAAAATGGAAAAGATTTCAACTCAAATGAGAAAGGGGATTTTGGAATACATAATCTTGTGAATTATATCTAAGTGAGATATATATGGTGCCGAGATTATAAGTATACTGAAATCAGGGGATTTGATAGTAGCAGAAGGAACTATATATCCTTTGTTATCTCGTCTCAAAACAGATAATTTGATAAATTATTATTGGGTAGAATCTGAATCAGGTCATCCTAGAAAATACTACAATTTAACTCAAGAGTGAATTGATATGTGTATTTTGATGGAAAAAAATTGGTTGGATATAAAAAACTCTATAGAAAAAATACTTAAAAAATAATAAAATTTAACAAACAAATATGGATAAATTTGAAAAATATAAACTTAGTCTAAATGAAAAACAAAAAGACTTGGTTGTAGCTTATCTAGAAAAAATAAAAAAATTTGTAGATAAACATGAAATAGAAACTGAACTATACAATGATATAGAAGAAATGGTTTTTGAGAAACTATGAAATGAGACAGAATTTAGTGATCTAAAAATAATCAAAATACTAAAAGAAGTAGGTGAACCAGAAGTCATATTTTCTGACTATGTACAAGAAAAAACTTCTACAGCAAAAGAAACTCAATCAGAATTATTTTTTATAAAACTAGAAAAAATGGGTTGGGTTAGGGACAATGAAGGAGCTATTTTTTTATGAATTTCAAAAACACTTTCTGAAAAAATAGGTATTTCTACACTTGCAGTGAGAATTATACTTTTGATACTTATGTTTCCTTTGGGATTAAGTATTTGGCTATATATCCTTGCTTGAGTTTTACTTCCTTTGAAGTGAGTTGATTATTCAAATGATAGTGTTTACTCATTTTTTAGAAAACAAATTGTTTTTGCTGTTAGAAATTGAGTTTACAATTTGAGTGCTAGTTTTTTAAATATATTTCCATTTTTATTGAAAAAATCTTATTGATTTATAAAAATTTTTTATAAATTGTTTATAAAAAATCTACTTCCTGTTATTAGATTTGTATTTTTTGGAATTATTTGAGTATTTTTATGATTTGCAATCATATGACTTTTAGTTTTATTAAGTTTTTATCTAACAGATTTTAGTTTAGAAAATATAGATTTTGTTTCTAGTTTATCTAGTTACTTTATGTATGGTATTATATTTTCTCTATTTTCACTTATAGTATTTTCTTTGTCATGTTTTTCATATGCTTTAAATAAAAAGATATTAAATAAATATATATTATTATCTTGATTTTTATCTTTACTTTTATCCATATTTTTATTTTTTTCAACTGCATTAGATTTAGTTCAAAAATACAATTCTAAAAACGAGATTATTCAATCATGAAGTATAGTTTTATGAAATAGTTGAAGTTATATATTGGACCTAAATACTTATAATAATAGATCACTTGATTTTTGGTTATCTAGAGTTAGCAATATAAAGTTATTAAATTCAACTTGAAGTGAGTTAAAGTTAGAAATTAAAAACATAGTTTATGGAGATGAAAATATATTTAAATCTTATAGTGAATCTATGATAAATCCTTTACTTATAAGCTCTGATAATACTATAAAACTATCTTTTGAAAACAATAATATTTATTCAAAAGAAGTACCATTTGCTCCTATATTTAGACAATTTATTTTACATATTCCACAATGAGTAAGTATAAATATAAAATGATATTATCATTATTTTGAAAATGCAAAAGTAAGTGATTATTATAAAAAATATAGTTCTTATATGGATACAACTTGTTGAAATAATTTTGTTTTTTATAGTCAAGAACAATCTAGTTTTATATGTAATCCAGATGATTTTGAGTTAATTAATGGTAAAAGAAATTATTATTCTAGTTATATCAGAGAAAATTTTTCTGATTTGATACCTATAAAACATCAAGAAAATTATAAGAGAAAATATTACAATGATTATTGAATTTATTCTGATTGGATGATAGATACTATTTATTGGAAAGATGAAAAAGATGATAAAGTTTATGTAGATTTTTGAGATAAAAGTCTAAGTATATTTGCTAGTTTTGATATACAAGAAACTGGTAGTTGAATAACTTTAAATGATTTTTCTATAATTGATGTATTTCTAGATGATTATTTATTTGAAAAAAAATACTACAAAGATCTAGAATCAATTGATAAATTTATGAATTTAGAATAAAAAAAGAATACATTTAATGTATTCTTTTTTTATCTTATTCTTCAGCCTCAAACTTGAGTCCAAATATCTTTACTTGCTTCGACTGGTGTATCTATTTTTTGAATAAATATCTTTTCAAATAAATCTTTTAATGCAAACAGGGAATTATATATATCTTTTGGAAATCCAGTTCTATTTTCTCTATTTTCTCTATTTCAAAATAATTTATCTAAATAATCTTTATATCAAGGTAAGTTTTCAGTTTCTAGGTATAAAAATATATCTCTTACAAATCTATCTTTTGATTCTAAATTAGAATCTTGTATTGCAGAGATATTTATAAAAATTATTTTTAATAAAAGAGAGTTATCAACATATCTAGATATTATTTTGTTGTATTTATCTTTAAAAAATTCATTTTTTTCAAATATTTCAATTATTTTATTATTTACTTTAAATTCTAATTCTCTTTGTGCTTTTTGTTCTTCAGTTTCTTCTGCTTCTCAATTAGACCAATCTAGTTCAAAATCTTTGAAATTAACTGGAGATTCTTTTGGTTTTTCATCATTTGTTGCTACTGTTATAGCATCTTTTGTTAAACTAGTAATTTCTTGAAACTCTGGTAGTAATTCAAGTCTTGGAAATCATTGGTTTTGTTCTAAATTTTCTTTTGGGTTCATTTTTTTGATTTAAATATTAAGCTTCATTTATAAATAATTGTTCAAATAATTTTGCAAGTTCAAACATAGTATTGTTTATTTCTTCTGTAAATCATCTTTTTTCTAATTTTTCTTTTTCTTTTGAAAATATTTTAAATATAAATTTCCTATATCATGCTAAATCTTGCATTTCCAAAACTTTAAATATAGTTTTTATTACTTTTTCTTTTGGTTCAATTCAAGAATTTTTTAGTGATGCTATATTTATGAAAACAGATTTTAAAACTATATTTTTATCATTATAAGTTTCATTTAGTATTAAATATTTTTTCATTAATTCATTATCTCTTATAACATACTTCCAAAATTCTATATTTATAGCTTGTTCTTTTTTTCTTCTCAAAGAAGTCTCATTTTTATCCAATGAAACTGTAGTTTCAACTCATCATTTTGTCTCTGCTATTGCATTTTGAGTATCTCTAGAAAGCCCCATTTTATGTAAGGAGTTAGTTCTTTGTCTATGAGAATCAACTGATTTTTTATGAATTGTATTCATAATAGTATTTGTAAATAATATATCTTTATTTATTTTATCATATAAATAAACTATTTACAAAAAATCTATACTTCTAAATATTCATATTCAAAGCCTAAGAAATCTAAGTATTTTTCTACTCAAGACATATTTAAAACAGTTGTATTATCATTTTGTCATGGATGAAATCATACCATTATATCTTTTAAGCAAGAATCAAAGATAACTTTTATATTTTTTTCAGTATTTTTAATAAGTGCAAAAGGGCTTACATGACCAGGTCTTACTCAAATTAAAGAGTACAATGTATCGCTATCTGTAAAGCTTATTTTTGCTTCTCAGAGTTTTTTTCTAAGTGCATTTGCATCAAGCATCTTTTCATCTCACAGAACAATCATATAAAATTTAGTTTTATTTTTGTTTCTTATAAGTAGTGATTTTACTCTTTTCCCTGGAACTATTACTCATTTTGCATCATCACATGTAAAAACAGCCTCATGTTCAAAATTTTCATAAGTTATAAATAAATCGTCTAGTGTTTTTAGTATTGTATGTTTCATTTTAATCTATTTTAATAATATTTTTATTCAATTATATTTTGTTTAAAAAAAATACAAAACTTAAAGTTAACTTAAACTTAAAAGTTATTATGTGCATATCTCAAACGAGATTTAATTTAACTCTTAAATATTTATATATGAAAAAAACAAATATATTGTTAGCTGTTGCTACAATAACTTCATTATTAATTTGATTAAATTATTCATATGCA
>CALMJA010000057.1 GCA_937864295.1 uncultured Candidatus Altimarinota bacterium
TATTTTTTATGATTAAAGCAGTTTTATTTGATATGGATTGAGTTCTTATTGACGCAAGAGAATGGCATTATGAAGCTCTAAATAAAGCATTGGAACTTTTTGGTTTTACTATTACTCGTCAAGAGCATGAAAACTACTATGATGGATTACCTACACATGTTAAATTAAAAAGATTAACTGAAGAAAAATGACTTCCTGAAAGTCTTCATATATTTATTAATCAAATGAAACAACAATATACGGTTGATGCAATTTATAATAATAGTACTGTTGATTTTTCAAAACAAGTGATGTTAAAAAAATTAAAAGATAAATGAATAAAAATAGCTTGTTGCTCAAATTCTATCAAAAATAGTATTGAAATGATGTTAAATAAAGCTATGATTCTTAATTATTTCGATCTAGTTTTATCAAATGAAGATGTAAAAGAATCAAAACCATCGCCACAAATTTACGAACTTGCGATGGAAAAACTATGAGTAAAACCAGAAGAAACATTAGTTGTTGAAGACTCGCCACACTGAATAGAAGCTTGAACAAAATCTTGAGCAAAAGTTATTATTGTAAACAACGCGACTGAAGTATATTCAAGTATTTTTAAAGATTTATTATAATTTATAATTTTTCAAATATGTTAAATATTGTTATTCCTATGGCTTGAGCTGGAAGTAGATTTGCAAGTGCATGATATACATTCCCAAAACCTCTTATAGAAGTAAAATGAAAACCTATGATTCAAGTTGTTGTTGAAAACTTGAAACCAAAAAACAGAACAGACTATAAATTTACATTTATAGTGCAAAAAGAGCATTATAATAAATATGCACTTCAATATCTATTAAATTTAATTTCACCAAATTGTAATATAGTTGCTATTGATACTCTAACTAAATGAGCTGCATGTACAGTTTTGTTAGCAAGTCAGTATATAGATAATGATGATGAACTTTTAATGGCGAATTCAGATCAATTTATTGCAGATTGAATCCAAGATTATCTAGATTTTTCTTCAAAAAATGAATATGATGGAACTATTATGACTTTTAAAGCAACTCATCCAAAATGGTCATTTGCAAAATTAGATGAAAATGGAAATGTAGAAGAAGTTGCAGAAAAGAAACCTATTAGTGATATAGCTACAGTTTGATTATATTACTTCAAAAAATGAAGTGATTTTGTGAATGGTGCAAAAGACATGATTAGGAAAAATATAACTACTAATTGAGAATTTTACGTTTGTCCTGTTTATAATGAAATGATTTTAAAAGACAAAACTATTAAAATATTTGATATACAAGAAAGAATGCATTGAATCTGAACTCCTGAAGATTTAAATAGATTTTTAGAAACAGATTTAGCAAAAAATATATAAGAGTTTTTTAAAAAACTCTTTGTTTTTATAATAAAAGAAATATGAATAAATATAATTTAAATGATTTTACAAAAGGTTGGTTTATATGAGACTTTGAGCCGAGTTTATTTAAAACTAATTTATTTGAAGTATCTCTAAAAAATTATAAGAAGTGAGAATCTGAAAGTTCTCATCATCATAAAATAGCTACAGAATTCACTATTTTTAATAGTGGTAAATTTAGAATGAAAGATAAATATTATTCTGCTTGAGATATTGTTGAAATATTACCTTGAGAATCAACAGATTTTGAATGTATAGAAGATTGAAATACTACTGTAGTAAAAATTCCTTGTGTCAAATGAGATAAATATATTGATTAATATTCTAAAAATATGCACATTATCACACATAGATGACTGGAACCGCTAAATAAAAATTTTAATTTTATAGAAAGTTCAAAAGAAGCTTTTGAAGATCAATTAAAAAGATGATTTTGACTTGAATTTGATATAAATTTTTCCAAAGATATGGTTCCTTTTATATTTCATGATTCAAGTTTAAGTAGAATAACAAATGGAATTGATACTAGAAATTTTAATAAATTAAGTATAGATGAAATATTAAACTATAATTTAAATGGAAATTCTTTTATCTCTTTTGATGAACTATTGAAATTGATTTCAAAATATAGAAAAAATTGAGAATATTCAGCTCTTCATTTAAAGTCAAAATTTCAAGAAAAAATATATATTGATATTATCATAAATATTTTAGAAAAATATGAAAATATCGAAAATAAAATTTTTATATTTGATATAAAGATAGAATTTGCAAAATATATAAAATATATAAATAAAAACATATTATTATTTGCTTCATTATCACATGAATATGATATTGAAAGATTTAATTTGAGTACTTGAAATACTTTATTATCAATAAAAGATTTTCTAAATAATTTAAGTATTTATGATTGAGCTTGGCTTGATGAATGGGATAGAAAAGATAAAATTTGAGAAAAAAGTTTATATAATAAAGATATTTTCAATATTATAAAAAATAAAAATAAACTAATTTGAATTGTAACACCAGAACTACACTCAAAATCACCATGATTACTTTGATGAGAAGCTCATGATGATTGTATAAATATAAATATATTAAAATCAAGGTTTAAAGAAATAATAAAATTAAATCCTGATTTTATATGTAGTGATTATTTAGAATTTATAAAATAAAATTATGGAAAATAAAAGAAAAATTGCATTCTGTTTTTCAGGACAAGCAAGAACATTTAATAAAACTTATCCTTATTTCAAAAAAAATTTATTTGATTCTGCAAAAGAACAATGATTTGATTATGATATATTTTGTGCTGTTGAAGATGATGAAGATTTAGAAAAAATTAATATTATGAATCCAACTCTTATTGAAAAAATAAAAAGCTCAAACGTAAAAAAAATGATTGAAGAAAAATATTGAAAAATATTAAAGCAAAATTGAAAAAAATACTACTATTATGATTCTATATTATATCCTATTATAAATTGAATTCAACAATTTTATAAAATTTACATTGTTAATAAAATAAAAAATCAATACTCTATTAAATCTAATATTAAATATGATATGGTTGTAAGAGTTCGTTTTGATACAATATTTATAAATAAAATTAATTTTATAGAAATTTTTAAAAATATAAAAAAATGAATAATTCTAAATAAAATAGATTTTCATAAAATATGTGACCATTTTGCTTTTGGAACAAATAAAGATATGGATGTTTATTGTAGTTTATTTAATAATTTTTGAAAATTATTATTAAATAATAAAATTAATTTTAAAAAAAAAATAATTTTAAAAATAGAGTATATTATATCTCTACCAATAATTATACTACAAAAAATATGATTTAGAAAAAAAACTATGGAATACTTTTTATGTAAAATTAGATTTAATAAATTAGATAAATATATTTATATATTTACACATGAAAGAATAATGTATGAAAATATTATAAAACAAAATATAAATTTAGAATATACAAATATTAGTTTTATAATAACTAGAACCAAAAGTGAAGAAAGTATATTAAAATTATATAATAAAACAAAATATGAACTATAATTCAAGTAATACTTTAGTTTCTATAATTCTTCCTACATATAATTGAAAAAAAGAATGGTTAGAAGAAAGTATAAATTCAGTATTAAATCAATCTTATATTAATTTTGAATTAATTATTATAAATGATGCATCTACAAATAATATAGAAGATATTATTCTAAAATTTATAAAAAAAGACCTTAGAATAAGATATATAAAAAATGAAAAAAATCTTAGACTAACTAAGACACTAAACAAATGAATAGACTTATCAAAATGAAAATATATAGCTCGTATAGATGATGATGATATATGGTATGATAAAGATAAACTTAAAAAACAAGTAGAATTTATGGAAAAAAATCCTGATTATTGACTTTGTTGATGTTCAAGTATATTTATTGATAGTAATTGAAATGATTTTTGAATATTTAAAGCACAAAAAGAAAACCTAAATATTAAAAAAAAATTACTTAACGAAAACCAATTTTTACACTCAAATATTATATTTAATAAAGATATTATAAAAGATATTTGAAAATATATAGATAATGATAGTACTAAATATTGTGAAGATTATGAATTTTGGTTAAGAATATGAACAAAATATAAATTACATAATTTGAATGATATATACACAAAAATTAGGGTATCTGATATTTGAATAAGTATTACAAATAAAAATTTACAAACATTTAATGCATTCAAACTAGCTTTAAAATATAGAAAATATTATAATTGAAAATTATTTTTTATAATATGGATAAATAGGATAATAATATTAAAAATTTCATATTTTACAAAAGAAATATGAATATATGATTTTTTATCATATAAATGGAGAAAATATATTTTAAAGCAAAAAATTTAAAATGAAAAAAATTTTAATAATAACACCTAGATTTTATCCATCAATTTGATGAATAGAAGAACAAGTAAAAATATTATGAGAGAATTTTAAAGAAAAATGATACAGTATAGATATTTTAACAAATAAATATAATAATAATTTAAAAAATAAAGAAATATTATTTTGATTAAATATTTATAGATTTTCTAATTTTTTAAATTATATATTTTTTTTAATAAAAAATAATAATTATGATTTAATTATTTCAAGACAATACTACAAAAATAGTTTTATTCTATGAGTTTTAAAATTCTTTAAAATAATAAAATCTAAAACTATAATATGTGCAGATAGTTGATGAGAAAATGATGAAATAAATAATATAAAAAATAAACTAAATTTCCTTTTTATTTATAAAATATATTTCTTTTTTATTTGAAAAAATAATTATTTAAATTGTTTAAATATAGAAAATAATATACATTTATATAATATATATAAATGAAAAAAATACATAAAAAAATTTACAAATATATACAATTGAATTAATATAAAATTATCAAAAAATAAAAAAATACTAGAAATTAAAAATATATTATTTTTATGAAGATTTGAAATAGAAAAATGAATATTTGAAACAATAGAAGCATTTAATCTATTAAAAGATAATAATATTACTTTAAATTTAGTTTGATATTGAGATAAAAATATAGAAAATAAAATAAAAGAAAAAATTAAAAATAATAAAAATATAATTTTTCATTGAAAATTATATTGAAATGAAAAAGAAGAAATTATAAAAAATACTGATTTATTTGTATTTCCAAGTTATTATCCAGAATGACAACCTGTAACAATTACTGAAATAACTTTAAATAATATTCCAATTATTACAACTGATGTTGGAAATAATAAAGAAATTTATTGAAATAACTTATTATATGTAAATAAACAAGATATAAAAAATTTAAAAGAAAAAATAGATTGGGTTATAAGTAATATAAAAAATTATGAATATAATTATTCAGATGCTTTAGAAAAAATTGATATAAGTAATATAACTAATCAATTTTTAAAATTAAAATAAGAAACTTACCAAAGAAAGTTTCTTATTTTTTTTACTAATTTTTTCCAACTAAAATTCTCAACTATTTTACTATAATCATATTTTGATAAATATTCTTTATTTTCTATAAAATATTTTATCTTTTCTTTTGTACTTTCAAAATCATCTTTATGGACTAAAAATTCAAATCAAAATAAAATTTTATTTTGAGCAATAGTATTTGTACAAATTACAGGTTTGTTACAAGCTAAATACTCAATAAGTTTAGTTGGTGGTTGATATTCAAAATAATCTATTTTTGGTACATAAGAAATCAAAAAATCACTACTATTTATATAATCTGGAATTTTATTATGTTCTCTTTTTCATAAGAAAAAAATATTTTTATCTAAATATTTTTTTGAAATATTCTTTAAATTTTGTTCTCAATTTCAAGATCAAATAAAATAAAGTTTTATATTATTATTTATTTTAATATTTTCGATAAATGCTTTTATAAATATTTCTAAATTTCTTGTATTATCTAAAGTTCAAATATAAGTAAAAAATACTTCATTTTGTTTTTTATTAAACAAATCAATTTTTTTATTTTCTTTAAATAGTTTTTCATCATATCACATTGAAACTATTTCATATTTTTTTATTTTTAATAAATTCAGTTTTTCTATTAGTCATTTATCTAAAATTACATATTTATCTGAAAAATAAACTCAAAATTTTATAGTTATTTTTGATATAAAAGGAATTATTCATTTTCAAATTGGTCAAGAAACTACATCATAAATAGTTTTTATTTTAAGTAAATATTTAACAAAAAATTGCAAAATAACTGATAATGGATGTTGAGCAAAAAAATAAACATAATCTATTTTTTCTTTCTGATTTATTTTTTTAATCAGAAAAAATGATTTTATTATAAATGATAAATAATTTATTTTTAAAAGTTCAATTACTTCTAAATTGTCACTTGATATATTTTCATTTATTTTAGAAACTATAACTTTTACTTTTACATCATCATATTTTGACAAGTATTTAGAATAGTAAAAAATATCTATAGCTCATTGCTGTGGATATTCTATATTTTGTACAAAAATTATAGTTTTCTTTTTCATTACTTAATAAAATTATATAAATTTAAAATATTATTTTCCCGTTTAAATTTCTTTTCTATTATTTCAAAATTATTTTTAGAAAACTTTTCTTTATTATCTATATTTAAAATAGATTTTTCAATACCATTTTTTATTTCTAAAATATTGTCATTTTCTAATAAAATACCATTAAAATCATTTACAATTACTTCTTTTGCTCATTCATTTGGAGTTGCAACTATAAAACAACCAAAATACATAGCTTGTAATAGAGTAGTTGCAAGTCATCAACCTGGAGAGCTAGGATGAATATGTATATCAAATTGCTTTTGATAAGATAAAGCATCTGAAAAGTCTTTTCATCAAGTAAAATAAATATTATTATCAATATCCAATTTTTTTAACCTTAAAAAATCCTCTCAATCTCAAACGATTACAACTTGAATTTTTTCTTTTATTTCAGTATCCAATAGATAAAATGATTTAATAAGTGATTCAACATTTTTCCATTTATATAATCTACCTATATATCAAATAATAATCTTATTATTAAACTTTTGTTTTAAATTTTCTGTTATTTTTATATTATCAGATATTTCAATTCCTCTATAAAACACATTTACTTCCCTTTTTACAAACTCATTATTTATAAAAATCTTACAAGCTTCACTTATAGCTAAAACATTGTCTGCTTTTTTAAATATCCATTTACCAAAAATCTTATCATAGATAATTGATAAATTTGTTTTTAGTTTACTAGACAATTTCACATAATCACTTCAGTGTTCTATGTGTATCCATTTAATTTTATTTTTTCTAGCAAATATTCATCAAAATAAACTAGTAAGAAAAAAACGAGTATGAGTTATAACTCTAGTTTCTCTTACTATATTTCCTTTTAAATATTTAAAAATAAGTTTTGTTTTTTTATCCCAAAACTTATACATAGGAAAATTATTTATTATCTCAAAAGATGGTATAACTAGATGAATTATATCATCTTTTTTGTATCAAATTATCTCGTTTTTATAAATTATTTTTTCATTTTGTTCAAGATCAAGTTCTTGATTAAAAGATGTAATTACATTTATAAAATTTCCTAGATTATTTTTTTTCCAATTTATTCATATTTCTTGTCATACAGTTTCAAGTCCTCATTTATGAGGTGGAAAATATGGCATAAATTGAATTATATTTACCCCAGGGTAATCTCTCTTATTCTTTCAGAATAATTCACCTTGTAGTTTTTCCATTTTATTTTTAAGTTATTTTTCCCTAATTATAATAAAAAAAACATTATTTAAAACTAAAATAATGTTTTCATGTTAAAAAACTAACTATTATAAAACTTCCAAGCGTTTTTTAAACTATCTTGTATAGTAGTTTTTGATTCCCAATCTAAAATAGTTTTAGCTTTACTTGGATTGCAATAAACACTTGCTAAATCACCAACCCTTCTTGGAGCAACTTTGAATGCTATTTGTTTTCATGTTACCTTGTTTGATGCTTCTATCATTTGAAAAACTGAAGTTCAAACTCAAGTTCATAAATTAAAAGTATCTATAAATCAAGAAAAATCTAGATTTTCTAAAAATTCATAAGCTTTTAAGTGTCCATCTATCAAATCAACTACATCTATATAATCTCTAACTCAACTACCATCTATAGTTTCATAATCATCTCAAAATACATTTAAATATGGTAATTCTCAAATTGCCACCTTCATGATAAAAGGTAATAAATTGTTTGGAATTCATTCTGGGTTTTCTCAAATTAAACCACTGTTATGTGCTCAAATAGGATTAAAATATCTTAGATTTATTACATTGAATCAAGAAAATTTAGATAAATCATTTAATATATTTTCAAGTAAAAATTTAGTTGTTCAATATGGATTTGTAGTATTTCATGTAGTATCTGATTCAACTGCTCATGAAAAATCTGATTTTTCATAAATAACTCAATCATAAACTGTTGCACTACTAGAAAATATGATATTTTTTACACTATATTCTTGCATAAGTTCAAAAAGTCTAAGACTTCAAATTACATTATTATCAAAATAATGTAATGGTTTTTCACAACTCTCTCCTACTGCTTTTAATCAAGCAAAATGCAATACTCAGTCAAAAGTATATTTTTTAAATACTTCTTCTAATTTTTCTTTATCTCTTAAATCAACTTCATAAAAATCAGGTTTATATCATAGTATTTCTCATATATTTCTATAAGTTGATAGACAAGAATTGTCTAAGTTGTCTATAATCACAGTTTTATAACCTGCTTCTTCAAAAGCAACAACAGCATGACTTCAAATATATCAGATTCCCCCTGTAATTAATATAATTTTTTTATCCATATTTATATTTATTATTAATTTTTGTTATTTTAGTTAAAAAATATTGTTTTGCTAATCTTTTTTATTAATTTCATAAATAAATTAAATCAAATATAAGTAATTAATAATGAAATAAAAAAAGTAAATTATAAATGAGTAGATTTAATTTCTTATGAATGATATGATTTATCTGAAAAATCAGTATTAGTATCAATGAAAATAATTAATAATGAAAAAATAAGCTTAGAAAATAAAAGAAATTATATAACTAGAGTAAATGAGTTTTTAACTGCAAAATACAATTTAGATAATGCAGAGAAAGAAGCAAAAATAATGAAAAATAAATACAACAAACAAATGGCTCTATTAATATGGTCAGTTGAAAAATTGAAAAAGGATATAAAAAAATAATAGCTTAAGCTATTATTTTTTTATATTATTTTATATTTTTTAAATAAAACAAAAATTCATATTAAACTTAATAAAACTATAAATCATATAATTGGTTTAGAAATAGGTATTTCTTCTTCATATATTTCTATCTCTTCATTTTTTATTTCTTCTTCTTGTTTTATTTCTTCTTCATTTGAATAATTATCTTCTGATATATTCTCTTTTTCTTTTTTTACTTCTTTCTTTTGTTCCTCTTTTAAATAATTTATAAAAAATTCTTTTTCATATATATTTCATTCTTTATCTTCAAGTGAAAATAAAACTGTATATTTTCAAAAATCTTTGTAGTTAATATATGGTGGATTTTTTCAAACATAGGTTTCTCAATTTCAAAAATCCCAAAAATATGATTCAAAATCTCATACACTTTTACTTCAATCTAAATTTACACTGCAAGTTTTTATACATGTAAGAGTATCTCAAGATAATTTTTTATTTGTTCATAATTTTCATTGTAAATCTATTTTTAAAGAAATAATTTCTTGTGAATCTATATTTGATAAATTTGTTTCTATTTCTTGTATTTCAGTTTCTTGTGCTGATAACAAAATCTCTTCTTTAGGATTTACTTCCACTATAAATACAGATTCAGAAAATCATCAATTATTATCATTTACTTGTAAAACAACATCATAAGTTCATTTTTGAAATACATGTGAAGTTGGATTTTTTCATTCAAAAAAATCTGAATCTCAAAAATCCCAAAAATATGATAAGTCATTTCAGATAGATTCTTGTCATGTAAAATTTATACTACATTTTTCAACTCAATTGCAAATAATTTTATCATTATCCAATATTTTATTTTTTGATAATTTTCATTGTAAAGTAATAATTGATTTTGGTTCTAAATACTTATATTTATTTTCAAAACTAAATTCACTTTTTTTACAATTACTTTCATAATTTTTATCACAGATTTCAATTGATATATTATGTTTTCATGGTCAAAATAATACATAACTAGGATTACATTTTTTATTTATATTTGAATCAAAAGTTCCAGATCAAAAATTCCATAAACAAGTTATATCATCAAAAACTGGTTCATATATAAAATTAATACTACATTCTTTTTTATCACAAGTATTATCTTTTTCTAATCATCATTGTACTTCTATAATAGGAGTTTTTAAATTTAATTTAATTATTTTACTTATACTTTCATAATTATTATTAGTAGTAGTTGTAGATGTATTTGAAACGATTTTTCAATCATTTATTATTTTAAAATTAATTTCAGAGTAATTATTAGAGTTTGTTTTATTAATTATTTTTATTTTTAAATTATGTGTTCAAACTGGAAATATAACAGTATTTGGATTACATTTATTTTCTTCTCAAGTAACTCATCATAATCAAAAATCTATAATACAATTAAAATCATTTTCTTTTATAGATGTAGAAAAAGTATTTGAAAAATCGAAATTTACCCTACAATCATCTCTTGTTCTATCACAGTTATAAACTCTAGCATCTTCTAATTCTCTATCCTTATCTGTCAAATAAGTAGGTGTTTGAAATGTATTTTTGATTACAAAACTTATTTTTTCTTCTATTATTTCTTCATTTGAATTTGCTGAATCATTTGTAATATTTTCAGTTCAATTTTCTTGTATACTTCAAGAATTTGATTCAACTATTTCATCAACAGATCAAGTAGAAGTTTCTATTTCTATGTTGTCCGGAGTTTCATCTTCAATTATTGTTCAAGTTGAGTTTTCTATTTCTTCTATAACTTCTGTAGAATTATTTTCTTCTAAATTTGGTTCTTGTACAATTTCATCAATTATTTCATTTTCTAATCACTCTTTTTTATATATTTTTCAAAGTTCAGTTGTAGTGTATGAAAAACTGTCTACTAATTCTCAAGAACTATCTTTTAAATATATTTCTTCATCACTATTATTTAAAAGTATTTTAGTTTGTGGTCTAAAATACTTTTTATTTTCTCAATTTATATAGATATCATTTTCAAAAATATATTCTTTTCATGTTTTATCAGATAATATATATCAACTTAAATTATTATTTCCATTTCAATCATAAGTTATTTGCACATATTCTTCTGTTGTATCTTCATTTGTATTTGGATAAATTTCTGTTATAGAAAATGAAGTAAATACTTTTTGAACTAAAAATATAAATAAAATAATAATAAATATATATAGATTTTTTTTCATAATTTAATAATAATATGGGGAGCAAAATCATTATACTCATACCACATTAAATTTTCATTAAATTAAATCTATATTAAAAAAACAAGCCTTAAAAGGCTTGTTTTTTTTATCTAAAAAATTTGCTCCACAATATTCTCAAAACTATATTTATAGCATTACCTGAACTTTGTCACTTAGCTAAACTATAAGGAGTATATGTTATATTTACAGGTACTTCTTTAAATTTAATTTTATGATTTTTTACTTCTTCAATAAGTTCAGAAGCATATGCCATAGTATCTATATTTAATCTGATTTTTTTTACACTTTCCAATGTCAATGCTCTAAATCAATTATGAGCATCTGTTAAATTTATACCACTAACAAAATAAGTAAATATTTTACCTAAAAATAATGTTATTTCTCTAATTAATGGAACATTCGAAGATGTTTTTTCTATAAATCTAGAACCAAAAATAATTCATAAATCCCTTTCTTTTTCAAATAAATTTAAAAATTTCTTTGCATCATTTATATCATGTTGATCATCTGCATCAAAAGTAATTATATATTTTATATTTCAAAATCTTCTAATATATTCAAAACCAGTTTCAAGTGCAGCTCATGCTCATCTATTTACACTATGATTTATAAGGATTAATTTATCTCAAAAAGAAGAAACATTTTCTTTTGTGTTATCATTTGATCAATCATTTACAACCAATATATTTTTATAGCCAGCATCAAATATTTTTTGTATAACTCCAGATATAACACTAGCTTCATTATAAGCTCTTATTAAAAAAACTTCATTTCAATTTATTGTTTGTTTATTACTATTATCAATAGCTATTTCTCTAATAAGTTTTGTCATACTTTCTTTATTTTCTACATGTTTTGTAAGTAAAAGTAATACAAAATAAAGTAAAAATATAATAGAACTATAAACTAAAACATCAGCTCATCTAGCAACTCAAAATATGCTTCATAAAATATTTAAAATATTAGGAAAAAATGCAAAAACAAGTAATCAAGAACCTACTCAAATAAACACTAAAAAATGCAGAGCATTAAATTTTTGTCTACGAGAAATATCAAGAGCAATTATCAAAATAATTATTCATGAAATGATGAAAAAAAACTCTAAAAGTGTCATTTGTTTTTTGTTATGTAAAAAATGTTGTTTTTATTATATTTATTTATCTTTTTTTTCAAATAATTCAGTTATATCCTCTCTTATTTGACTTATAAGTTCTAAATCTGTAAGACTTGCTACCTTTAAATCAGGTACTCAACTTTGTCTCACTCAATAAACTTCTCATGGTCACCTAAGTTCTAAATCTATTTCAGCTAATTCAAATCAATTATTTGTTTTTTCCATAGCTTTTAATCTATCTGTACTATTTCAAGTAGTTGGGAAAAGATAACAATAAGATTGAACACTTCATCTCCCTACTCTTCATCTAAATTGATGCAATTGAGATAATCAAAATCTTTCTGCTCATTCTATACACATAATTGTAGAATTTGGTACATTTACTCAAACTTCAACAACACTTGTACTTGATAATACTTGTATTTCATTGTTTGAAAAAGCTTTCATTACTTCATCTTTTTCTTTTGGTTTCATTTTACCATGTAAAAGTCAAACTTTAAATGGATGAAGTATAACTTGAAGATTTTCATAAGTATTTATAGCATTTGCTAAATCTATTTTTTCAGATTCTTCAACAAGTGGAGAAATCCAAAAAACTTGCCTTCATTTTTCAAGTTCATTTCTAACAAAAAGATTTATTTGTTGTCTTTCATCTTCATTTTTAGCAACTTTTGTAAATATATCTTTTCTTCCTTTTGGATATTCATTTATAACACTTAAATCTTGATCTCAATAAAGTGTCAAAGCCAAAGTTCTAGGGATAGGAGTTGCAGTCATATTTAAATTATGTGGAACAAGTCATGTTTTATTTCAAAATCATTTTTCCAAAACTTCTCTTTGTCTTACTCAAAATCTATGTTGTTCATCTACAACAACAAATCAAAGATTATTAAAAACTACATCCTCTTGAACTAGTGCATGTGTTCAAACTACTAAATCAATATTTCAAGATTTAATATCTGCTTTTACAGCTGCTTTCTGTTTTGGAGTCAAACTTCAAACAAGTAAA
>CALMJA010000058.1 GCA_937864295.1 uncultured Candidatus Altimarinota bacterium
ATTATGGAGCTTCCGGCAAGTACTTTCGATCGTCTGTGGGGTGCATTCAATGTTCACCGCCACAAGACTCCCGAAGAGCAACGTGCAGCTCAACTCCTGGATGAAATCAAAAGCATCCGTGATGGTGAGCCTGCAAAAAAAGTCGGCTGAATAATCCGACTCCTTGAAAAAGCTGCTGAAATATGCAGCTTTTTTTATTTTTTTAAATTAATATGTTATAATTATTTTATATATAGTTTAACAATCAAAAAATGTGAGAATCTCAAAAAAATAATGAAACTCAAATTATAGAAAATCAAAAAACAAGTGAAAAACAAGAATTTATAAGTTTTTTAAAAAATTGAGTAAAGATTTCATCAGAAAATGATTTTAAAAAATTACAAGAAAATGTAAAAAAATATAATTTCTGAACTAATTTATTATGAGATGTTTTATATAATTCAATTGCAAAAAATAAAGAAGAATTTTTCCTAAAATTAGAATGAAATGATTTTAGAGTGTATTCAAAAGTTAAAAATTCTGTTGAAAATATTTTTAGGAGATATTCAAATTATCCAATTTTAATTTGAATTATTAATGATTCATGAGAATATAAAGAAATGTATTGAGATGAAATTTATATTCAAAATGAATATTCACAATTTTGAATTTTTGAAAATAGAATAAATCAAATTCGTAAAGAATCTCAAGAAAGATTAAAAAACTTAAAAAATGAAGTAGTAGATGATGAACCTTATAAAATTCAAAAAGGTGATACTTTATGGAAAATAGTAAAAGAAAAATATGGTCTTACAGATAATCGTGATATTGCAAATACTATAAATTCTTTAGTTAGATATAACTCAAGTATTAAAAAACTTAAAACAGATGTAGCACCACCAGATGGTATTAGATGAGATTTGATTATTGTTTGAAAAAATATTATTTTGCCATGAGAATTAAAAGTATTATGAAAATCAATTAAAAAAAGCAAGACATAGTCTTGCTCTTTTCTTGAAAGAAATTTACTTGATATACATCAAGCTTTTAATAATTCCTTCGCAAGTTTGTTCAAATACTGCCAAGAACTCTTTTTTGTTTTTATAAAAGATTACCCACCATTTCAGAAATGACAAGGTAAACACCCAAATGATGAATGCAACTACAGTATAGGACATGTTTCTCCTTTTACCTCTTTCCCATCGAAAGAGGGAGGTGGATATTAATAAAAATCAGAATAAAGTCAAATTTTAAAAACAACAAAAAAATCATAACTTATAAAGTTATGATTTTTTTTATTTTTTTAAATGGTCGGAGACGCGAGACTCGAACTCACAACCCCTCGCTCCCAAAGCGAGTGCGCTAGCCAATTGCGCCAGTCTCCGAAATTTAATCAAAAAAAATGGTGGGTATAGATGGAGTTGAACCATCGACCTCATGATTATCAGTCATGCGCTCTAACCAACTGAGCTATACACCCACAAAGTAATAAAAAAACGAATTTTGATTTTACGAATAAAAATTTTTAAGTAGTACTCGTAATCCCTAATTCGTATTTTGCAAGTTTTTTAAAATGGAGCGGGTAAAGGGACTCGAACCCTTAACCCTCTGCTTGGAAGGCAGATGCTCTAGCCAATTGAGCTACACCCGCTTATATATCTCTCTGACTTGCGAGACACATTTTATTAAAAATATTTTATAAGTCAAAACTTTTTTTCAAAAAAATAAAAATCTCTATGTGTAGAGATTTTTAGTATTATTTATTTTGTAATTTGTAAGCTTTTATAGTATTTTTCATCAAGCATGCTACTGTTAATGCTCATACTCAACCAGGAACAGGAGTAACTTTACCTCAAACTAAATCTATTAATTTTGTATCAGCATCTCAATATATTTTTTCATTTATTATTGTAAATCATACATCTATAACTATTGCTCATACTTTTAACATATTTACTTTTAAAAGTCATGGACTTCAAGCTGCAACTATAACTATTTCAGATTGAGTAGTAAATTTTTCTATGTTTTTAGTTTTACTATTACATGCAAGTACTGTAGCTCATGCATTTATTAAAAGAGAAATAATTGGTTTTCATACTATATTACTTCTTCAAATAACACAAATAGTTTTTCATTCTACATTTATATTTTCATGTTTTAAAATCTCCATAATTCAAGCAGGAGTACAAGGTATAAATGCAGTTTCATCTCATATCAAAACTTTACCTTGATTATTTGGATGAAATCAATCTACATCTTTTTTAGGATGAATGTTGTTTATAATTTTTGTTTGATTTATATGTTTTGGAAGAGGTAATTGAACTATATATCAGTTTATATTTGAATCTTCATTAAAACTTTTAATTTTATTATAAAGTTCAATTTCACTTATTTTTTCATCAAATTGTTCAAGTTTAAAATTTATTCAAACATATTCAGCCCATTTCTTTTTTTGTTTAATATATCTTAAACTAGAGCTATTGTTTCACACTAAAATTGCTCAAAGAGTAGGTTTAGTTTTAAATTTACTTACTTCAACTTTCATCTCATCATACATTTTTTGTCATATTTTCGTTCAATCTATTATCATCTTTATTTATTTTTAAAATTAAAATTTATATTAAGGATATGTATTTTATATTTTTTATCAAGATAAATTTTGTAAACTAAGAGAAAAGTATATTATTATAAAAATAATTTTTAACTTTAATTTTATGTCAAACAGATTAATTTGAGTTTTAATAATTTTGGGTTTTATAATTTTTTGATTCTTTTATTGGACATTTGTTTATGTTCCAAATAAAATAGAAGAAGAAAAACAAGCTCAAATAGCATTAGAAGAATGAAAAAAAGAAATTTCATTGGTAAAAGTTGAAGTTGAAGAACAAGAAAAAACTGAATTAACATCAGAACAAAAAATAGAAGAAATTAAATTAAATAATTCATTTTATAAAATAATTGAATTATGAAATTCTAAATTTTATTTTAGTAAAAATGATAATTCTTTAGAATTAAAAAAAGATGAAAAAGTTGTAGGTGATTTTGATTTAGTTCCAGAAGATAAATTGGATATACAAAAAATCTATTCTAGTAATAATGATTTTTATATACTTATTTGAAATAAAAAATACATTTATAATCAAAATACAGATTTGATTTTTGAACTTGATTTAGGAGTTGATATAAATTATATAAAAAGAAGTGAAGATATTTTTATAATTGTTACAGATAAATGAAGTTATGTTTTTGATAAAACTGATAAGAGTTTAGAGTATTTTACTTTTTTTGAAGATTTTGTTTATTATAAAGATAGTTATGTTTGAATTATTAGACAAGATGATGAAAGAAGAGTAAAAAACTTATGATTTAATTCATTGGATGATAATTCTATATATTTTTATAATCCAAATTCAAAAGAAAAAAAATCACTTTATGAAACAAGTTTAAATTTAGAAAAAATATATTTTGAAGGGGATTTTATATATTTTGTAGATTCAAATGATGAAGTTTACAAACTTGAAAATTTAGAATAAAAAAAATTGGATGAAATCCAATTTTTTTTATTTAATAATTTGCAATAAATTAACATATATATATACTATATTTAATTTATTCCATAAAAGGTATATTTTATATGTTAATTAAGTATAATAATGATGAGGAAATAGAAAATAGATTATTAAAATTATTTGACTATGTGTGAGAAAAATCCTACCAATTGCATATATTACAAGTATTAGAACATATTATAAATAATAATTGAGTTCCAATTCCTCCTAATGCTAAACCTTTGAAATGACATGATTTATTTGAAATTAGGATAAAATTTTGAAATGACTTATATAGGATAAATTATTTTGTTGATGCAAAAAATAATTTTATGGTAATTTTAAATTGGTATAATAAACCAGATTGAAGAAATGAACCAGGCTGATATAATAAATCAAATAAGAAAAAATTAGATCAACAAATTCAGATGTATATAAGAGAAGCATTAGATTTAAAAGAAAAATATTTATTAAATAAATGAAATTATGAGCTTTTCAATTAATGATTTGAATAATCTGAAAAAATCAGATGAGTATAAAAACTATAAAGAAAATAATTATAGATTTTTATTATTGTGAGAAAAAATTTATTCTAGAAGAAAAGATTTATGATTAACTCAAGATGAATTAAGAAAACTTGCTAGAATACCACAAAACAAAATTAGTGAGTTAGAAAAATGAATATATTGAGAACCAAAATATGAGTTATTATCTAGATTATCAATAGCATTAAAAATGCCAATTGAATATTTTTTATTAGATAGTATCAGTAGAAAAACAGTTGAATTATATAATTACATATTTTCAAAAATAAAAGGTATTCCAGATATTATGCAGTTTATGAAATTACCATTCTTTATTGATTTAAATATAGTTAAAATAAATTGAAAACAGATTACTAATTTTGACTATATTAGATGGAATTTTTGACCTTTTGATAAAAAAGTTTATGATTATCAAAAACTTTTTTCATATAATTTTGAGGAATGAATAGTTGATCTTAAATATTTTTATTTAACAATAGAAGAAAAAAATATTATTGATAATATATTAATAAGTTTACCTATAAATGATGGAGAAAAGTTAAAAATTCTTTCATATGAAACTGAACCTATGAAAAAATTAAATGTCACATTATGAGATAATAAAAAAATGGGAGAGAAATTATTTTTATATTAGTAATATATAGTATAATGGCTGTATTTAAGTTTAATTACATATCTTATGATAAAATATTAGAATCTGCTAAATGAAAAGATATGATTGATGCAATAGAGCAACCTTCTGATGAAAATTTATTAGTAAATTGATTGCCTTGATGTTGAAAAAGTACTATTGCTGTACATAGACTA
>CALMJA010000059.1 GCA_937864295.1 uncultured Candidatus Altimarinota bacterium
ATCTCTATTGTTTCATCAACTGAATTTGGAAATTTCAATTTTTTTGCATCTTCTAGATTAAAGTATTTTGCTCCAGCTCATTCATAAACTGTAAAATCAGTTTCTTTTAAATCTGTCTTGATTAAAAATATACTTCTATAAATTATCCTATCACTAAATTCAAATGTATAATCTCATATGTATTTATAATCAAAATCTCTCATATCTAGTCACAACTCTTCTTTTGCCTCTCTTAAAAATCACTCTTCTGGAGTTTCTAATGGTTCAATTCATCATCAAAAAAATGCCCACTCTTCCCCATTTTTTGAATAATCTCATCTTTCTTGTAACAAGATTTCATTATTTTCATTATAAAATCATATAAATGCTACTTTCCTTGTTTGTTTCATAGATGATTAATTATTTATTTAAATACATTTTTACTCAATCCAATATACCACTTATAAAATAATCTTGTAACTCTACTTCATCCAATTTTATCCAATCAAAATCACTATGTTCATCTGATATATTTACTTGTCCTGAAACTATTTTTGCTTCATAGAAACAGTAAAATATGTCTTCTTCGCGATCTTTGTGCACTGCCTTGTGTCTAGATACTGCAACTGGTTTATTTTTTATTTCGTATTTTATTTCTCAAACTTCTTCTTTTATCTCTCTATCAAGTATTTCCAATAAATCTGTATAAAATTCATCTTGATCTATTCTACCTCATGGTAGATCATATTTTCATTTATATGTTGAAGTTTCTGGAGTTTTTAGTATAAGAGTTTCTCATCTATCATTTTGTAAAAAAACTTTAAGTGAGATATTGTAATTTGCTATTTGTTTCATAGATGATAATTTATAAAATATTTTATTTATTATAACAATAAACCATAAAAAAAACTAGAAAAATAATTTGTTTTAATTCAAAATAATACTATTAATTTTTTCTTTCCAATCTTTTGAAAATCACATTTTTTCTTTATTTATAAATTTATATTCTTCCTCATTAAATAAATCATCTATTTTATCTAAAAAATGTGAATCAATTCAAATTTCTTTTAAAAAAATATGCATAACTAAAATATAAGCAAAAATTGAATTAGTTTCTATATTTAATTTTTTTAATTTTGGATGTTTAAAAGATAAATATCTTACTAATTTTGTTCACCAAAGTTTATCATAATGAGCACAAATATTTCTTATATCAGTAAGTCATAATAACCAAGAAGATAAAGTAGCATTTGTTAGATCATAATTATTTGCAATATTTTTTTGATTTTGTGTATTAAGTGAATTATAAAAAAATGTAGTAGTTCAAAGAGTAAGTCATTGAAATAATTTCCAAGAATCTATTTGAGATAAATTAATATCATTTAGAGATTTATTTTTATTTTTTTCTAATTCTAAACTAGTTTTTATTCAATTAAATTTTTCTTCGTTTAAATATATTTCTTCTTTCAAAAAGAAAATAGAATCATTATATTCTAAAGATAAAGTATTTATAATATTTGCTTTAATTGATATTTCTATTCTTTCAATTATATCTGAAAAAATCAATTTTATTTTTCTATCAAAAATATAATATTTTAAAATATTATCAAAACTTTTATCCTCTCAATTATAATTTTCTAAAAAGTAATTCATATAATATGAGAATCTATAAAAACCAATATGTTTTAAATATTTTTTTGCTTGTTCTTTATTATCAATAATAAATCAAAGATTATTTAAAATTTCTATTTGTTCATCAAAAGTTGCTGGTATTTTCATTTTTTTAAATATTAATCTATATTTATTTAACTTTATATTTGACTTTTTATACAGATTAAAATATAATACTCCTGTAAATACTTCCTACACCTCTTCAAGAATGTGGCCCAAAGGAAGTTTTTTGTTGTTTATTTTTATAATTTCCATATTTTATTTTGTAGTTATAAAAACTATAATATTAGTTACTTATTTACTACAAATTGCAAATATTTTTAATATTACTTTTATTATATACAAATTATATACAATTGTTAAATAAAATCAAAATAATTTGTATATAATAAAAGTAATAAAATCTCCTTTTTTGAACTTTTTAAAAACATATATCTCTTTTCATATAAATTACTACCCACTTGACTATTAAATTTTCTCTACGAATTGATATGAGAGATTGTGAGATATAAAAAAATCCCTAGAAATTAGTTTTCTAGGGGTTTAAATTTGAGAATTTAAAATATTTAATTTTATTCTATAAGGATTAACTAAACTCCATATATTTCATCAAAAATTACTTTTTCAACTAAAATCATGTGCTATTCTTCAAGCTACAATACATTTTCAAATATTTGAAATATTTGCAATATTTTCAACTGAAACTGTTTTTTTAGTTAATTCATAATCATAGACTTCTTTATTTATAAGGTTGTTTTGGGCAAAATTATCAGCTTCCACTTCAATTTCAGTTCAATCTTTCTCTCAATAGTCAATAAAGATATTTTCATCATTTGATAAATGTAATATTATATGTCAAATTTCATGAAATAAAGTAAACCAAAAAATATCTGCTTTTTGTCATCTATCACTTATTTGAATAAATGGATTTCATCTAAATTTTTTAGTAACTCATATAATAGGATTATTTTCAAATCATTTAACAAATGTAAATCTTACTCAAACTCAAGCAAATATTTTTTCTAATTCTTTTATATCTATAAAATCATTTTTAGTAAGCTCTTTTAAAGTAGGGATTATTCATCTTAATTTATCTTTTGAAAAAATTCATACTTCTATTTTATTTCAAATAATTTCTCAAACTCTAAGCCAAGATAGAAAATTTTCTTTTGAAAAATTAGTATTTTCATATTTTCTAAATGCCATAGATTTATTATTTCAAAAAATCTTATTAAATAAATCATCAAGCATATTAATTGAAGAAATAGAGAAAAATTTTAAAATAGAATCTAGTCTTTGTGCTCTAATTAAAGTATTTTCAACTAATCAAAATTTTACCAATTCTTTATAACAAGTAAATTTTGAAACTTCTTTTTCTTCATTTTTAAGTAATTCTTTTTCTTGTATTTTAACCTTATCTTCATCATAAGATTTTTGTAAATTATTCCAAAAAGAAGCAGAAACTCATAATACTTTTTCTAATTTTAAAGCTAAATCTGGAGTAATATTATCTTTTGCATTTATAATTCAATTTATATGTTTTGGTGTAACTCCTACTCTAAAAGCAAGATCCTTTTGAGTCATATCTATTGAATCTATAAATTCCTGTAGTGTATTTCAAGGATGAATTAGATTATCCATGAAAAATTGTTTTTTATAGCTCATATATGTATATTTAATGATAATTTCAAATCTGTATAATTTCTATTTTTGTAACTGTTTTTATTTTATTTACATTTGGCCAATCTGTAGATATATCTTCTCAATCTAAACATTTAAAAACTATTCTGTTTGGATTTATTTTTCAAGATATATCAATTGCAAGTTCATACATTCTTTGTTTTCAAAGTAATTTATGTAGTCTCAAATATGGTATTTTATGTATATCAAGTAGATTTGGAGCAGATTCTAATTCTTTAAATCTGGTTTGAAGTTTTAGGTCAAGCTCTTTTAGTCAAAAATATTTTCATTTTTCTATTTTTGACTTCCAGCTAGGGGTGCTAAAACTTATTTCCATTTATTTTTAAAATTATCATATATTTTTGATTTATTAATTAATAATTAACCTAATAGGTTATTTTTCATATAGAGTATATTAATAAAAGAATAAAAGTCAAACAAAAAAAATAACCTATTAGGTTATTTTTTTAAATATTTTCAATAAATCAAATACAATCAACTTCATCATCTTTTTCAAGTCATATCTCTTTTATTTTTTCAATAAGTTTCTTGTCTTCACTTTTAAAAGACTTTATAAAAAAATGTAATTCTTCTAAATAATAATATAAGGTGTAAAATATAATCAGGTTGTGTAGAAAGCAAAAATTCATAAAATCACTCGGAAT
>CALMJA010000060.1 GCA_937864295.1 uncultured Candidatus Altimarinota bacterium
TAAACAGTTATATTTTCCATTTCTCTTAAAAATTTTTCTACCATAAATTCAAGAGAATTTATTTCTAAAAAATAGGCTCAAAAATAAATACTACTTCTTTTATTTCAATCTGCAAAAATATGATTTTTATTTATAGCATAAACTAAATGAGTAAGTTTTTCTTCAAATGTTTTATAATAATCATCATTTTTTATAAATTCTATAACACTATTTAAATCACTTTTATCTTTTCATCATAAATATCAAAAACTTCATCATTCTCAGTTTTCAAGTCATAACTCAATAATTCTTTTATGAAAGTGTTCTAAAATTTCTATATTCTCAGGATAAATAAACATAGTTTTATATTTAAAAATTATCTATCTTTTAATCTTTTTATTATATCTTGTGTTTCTTCTAGTCTTTTTTCAAAATCCATACTTTTTGCTCATATAAATTTTTCAAAATCTTCTTTTGAAACATTTAATTTTTCTAACGCAATGAGATATTCCTTACGCATTTCAAATATATCAAGTTAATTTTTGATGAATTACATCTCTAAAACAAAAATCACGACTAGCCATTAAATGTTTTGCTTTTTCAATAACAGGTTCTAAAAATGGACTTTTTTCTGCTTCTGTAAATATTTCATTGACTTCCTCTTGAGATAAAAGTCTATTTATTTTTTTTGATTTATTTTCTATCATTGAAGAAACTCCATTTTCTATTCAAGCAATTACATCTAAAACTTCGGCATAAAAAGTATCTCTCAATCTTTCTCAATTTGATAATCCAAGTATTTGTTTATACTCTTTTGATTTTTCTTTGAAAGCAATTTCATAAACTTTATCTGTAAAAACTGCATATTTTATACTTCACATATTTACATAATCGTGTAAAGCATCTGTAAATTTTTTTCTATAATCTTCTCATTTAAAAGCACTCATCAAAAAATTTTCATCTCTTCTATTTATATATTTTGTATTTCATCAAGTTTTTTTATTGATTGTATCAATAGTAATATCAAGAATTATTTGTCTTAATTCACGAGCTTTTTCACTTTCAACTAAAAGCATTCAAAGATTTAAAAAACTACGGAAGTCAAAAAGTCAAAGATTTGATTTTGCACTATCTAAGCCAAAATCATCTTCATATAGAGGGTAATCAGTTTCCCTCTTAAACTCATCTTTTGCTTCTTTAAGCCTTTTCCCTGTAAAAACTTCATATCAATTTTTTCTTAATTCATCATTGTTTGCTTCTAAATAATTATCAATTGTTTTTCTAGTTACTTCAAAAAATTCAGTTACTTGTTTTTTAGTAAACCAAATTTTTCATTCAAAATGAAATCATTTCATTCAAATTTGTTCTTGAATTTCTTGTATTGCTAGAGTATTATTTAAAATATTTTGTCTATCAATATTTGAATTTGTAAGTTCTTTTTTCATAAATAATTATTTATTTTAAAATTTAACTTTTATAAAAACTTTCATTAACTCTTTTATCTTCTTCACTTATTCCACTATGCAAATCATTTCTTTCGCTATAATTTTTATAAAGAATATTTTTATCTATTATTTCTATTAAAAATAATTTAAAATCTTCAAAATCTTTTTCTTCTAAATTATCAAATTTTAAAATTCAAGTATCTACTTTATAATTTATAAATTCACTATGTTTTATTTGATTATAAATTTCTAATAAATCTTTAATATTTTTAGCT
>CALMJA010000061.1 GCA_937864295.1 uncultured Candidatus Altimarinota bacterium
ACTTTTGAAATAATTGATGATAATCATGCTAAAGATAAAAATTTTGTTTATTGTATAATTGATGATAATGCTTGTTCATCAGTAATTATAATTAATTGAGCTGATCCATTAACTTTTGAAATAATTAATGATTATTATGCTAAAGATAAAGACTTTGTTTATCATCAACATTATCATAGAAGTGATAATTTAGTTGATGATAATAGTGGTGATTTACTTTGTTATTCATTTTATAAGATTAACTGATCAGATGGAAGAACATTTGAATTACTTAATGAAAATTTTGCTAAAGATAAAAATTTTGTTTACTATGCGACAAAACATAATTGTAATACAAATGGTTATGGAATTGATTACTATTTTTTTAAAATAGAAGAATTTGTTGATAATAAAACTTTTGAGATACTTAATGTAAATTTTTCTAAAGATAAAAATTTTTGTTATTATAATAATATGGAACTACGTTTTTGAGGAAAAATTCTTGATAAAATAGAATGAGTAGATTCTAAAACTTTTAAAGTTATAGATGAAAATTTTGCTAAGGATAAAAATTTTGTTTATTATATATGGGATGATGGTTTTTCAAGAAGTATAAAAAAAATTAATTGAGTTAATCCAGAAAAAATTGAAATTATAAATAATGATTTAATAAAAGATGGTTTATTTATTTATAAAAGAAATAATGAACAATATAATTATAAGTTTGAGAAAAAATTAATGTCTAGTATTTTTAGATTTATAAATTAAAAAAATATTAATTAATTTTACATTTATAATTATAAGTAATTTATTAATTAAAATTTAATATATGAACAAATACCTAGAAATACTTTGAATATGATTCTGATTATCAAAAGAAGAAATAAAGAAAGTATACCATAAAAAAGCTATGCAATATCATCCTGATAGAAATTCAAATAAGGATGAAGTAGAAAGAATAATGATGGAAATAAATTGAGCTTATGATTATATAATTGAAAATTACAATGATTATATTAATCAAAAAATAGAAATAAAAAGTAGTTCTTTATCGTTTTATAATGAGTGACTTATTATATTTTATAATCAAAATGATTATAAACAAGCATTTAATAAATTTAAGAAATCAATAGAGCTTGATGAAAGATATTATAATTCATATATAATGTTAGCTAAATGTATGATAATAAATTGAGATTATGAATGAGCAATTTGAATATATAATAAAGTTATTAAATTAAATAGTTCTTTTGGTTTAGCATATTTAAATAAAATAAAGTTATTAAATAAGTTATGAAAATCAAAAGAGTCAAATGCTACTCTTGAAGAATATAATAAAATAAAAAATGCAAATAAAGAATATTATAATGATTTGGTTGAAAAGTTATTTAATGAATGAGATTATAAAAACATATTAGTAATATGTGATAATTTAGAAAATAATAAATCTAAACTAACAGATTACCATTGGTATAAATATAAATCTTTATTACTATTAGGTAATAATGAAGAAGCATATGAATATCGTATAAATAATTTTTTTAAAATACCACTTAATAAAGAAAATGATAATGATAATTTTGAATCATATATAATATGAAAAGGTAATGATTTTTTAAAAAAAGAAATGTATTATGATGCTTTAAATGCATTTAGTATATTAAAACATTTAGAAAAATACCCATTTAAGTACTATATTTGAACATTAAAGGCATATATATGACTTAAATTATATACAATAGCAAATAAGGTTTCAAAAGAAGCCTGCGAGCTAATCAATTCAAAATCATATAAAGAAATTGATAAAAAAACAAAATTAGAATTTGATGAAATTATAGCTATATGTAATTATAGATATAGAAAAAGCATTATAAAATATATGTAAAAATTTAACATTTAAAAAGAGTAGTATCAGGAAAATCCTAGACGAAACCTCGCTTCCGTAAAAGAAAGAGATTTGATGTTATAAAGTAAACGGATCCGATAGCTCAGGAAAAAGGTAATCTTTTTAGCTGAAGAGCAATGCAACAAAAACATAAACAATAAAACTAACTAAACACATATAATACTTTGAGTCATAATCAAAGTATTATAAACAAGGTTACTCTAACCTTGGCCCAATTGAAACCCACTGGAATACAAATAATATAATATAATATAATATAATATAAACACCTATATAACCATATATAAAAAAATACATATAGTATCTAAACTTACTATATGTATTTTTATTATAAAAAACTAAAACTATATTAAGATAAAATAAATTTAACCCAATAATAATATAATTGAAATAAATAGATAAAGTACTATATAGTAATTCTAAATAATAACTATATATAAGATACAATAGATCACCTATATATTAACTATAATAACTCTAAAATAGAAAAACATATTATATATAATAAGAAAACAATTACACAACTAATAAATAATTATAAGTATAATAAATAACTATAAGTATAACATAAACAAATACTATTAAATATACTTATGTACAAATCTAAATAAAATAATTTTTACTTACTTACTAATAAATATATAAAATATATTGGTGATGTTGAGGCCGATATGATGGGGTACTCATGGACCCAGTATAGTAGTTATAGATAAGTACATAATTATATATTTTGATTTTTTTTTAATATAATATACTATTAAGAAAAATTTAAATATGTAATTATTCATTTTATGGAATTACTAGTAAATGAAATCCCTAAAGATATAAAGATTAAAACTATAAAAAAAGTTGAAAATTGAATTCATATTAATTTATATTTACTTGAAATAGTAAAAGACTTGATACTTAATTACGAGAAGAACAATTGGTATAGTATTTATATTTCATGGAACTTAGATGTTATAAAAGAAATATATATAAGTGAGCAAGATGAGTTATTCATAACTAAAGATGGTGCAATTGTTAAAAGAAAAATAATGGAAGATTTTGAGGATACTTCTAAAATATATTATGAAGAAAATTACATTCCTTGAGTATATATTCCTTATAATCAAAAATCATTTATTCAAGTAAATATTAATAATATAAAAGATATTCTATTTCATTTATGATTTAAAATTCAATGATATATAAATTTAGGTAACTATACAGAAATAGAAATATACATCTCCCCTATAATTGATGATTTACAATTAATTAAAACAAATTTATTACCAATCATAAAAAGTAAAGCAGAAGAAGTTGATTACTGAAGAGGTTGATATATATCATGGAATGGTAATATAATAAGAAATCAAACTCTAAAAAATGGTGTATCAATCATAGCAAAAGAAATAATAAATATTTTTAATGAAAAAGAAAAAGATGATATACTTATATCAAAAGATAATTTACCTAAGTGGATCTTTGATGTAGAATGAGATCTATATGATATGTATTGTGAAGATAGATATGTATGAAATGATGTGCCCATTCTTTTATATTCATTATATAACAACCAATTAGAACCAGTACTTATGTATATGTTTTTAATATGAAAAATATGAAACTATTATAATAGTGAAGAAGAATATAAGTATTATAAAGTATTCAAAGCTATTGAAAAAACTAATATAGTAGTAAACAATGATGATTTATTTGAATTAATTCCTTGAGAAGTATTCTATGATTATAAAATCCATACATTCTATAATATAAAACTAAATACAAAATATGAGGTTACAGAGAAGTATTTTGACTTTATGATTAAACTAATAGAATCAGAATGAAAGAGGTTAAGCTATGAAGAAATAAGTAATATAGAAGATATTTCAGACTGAACATTTAAATGAAACCTTTTAAAGTTACTAAGAAGAAAGAACATTATTTGAGAGAAGGTAGACTTCATAGATTGAAAAAATAAATGATATAAGTTAAAATACTATAATTAAATCTTTACAGAAAATTACAGAAAGATACTGCTAAATACAGTGTCTTTTTTTTATTCATAATATATTATTTAATTGTAAGCTTATATTTAATTCAATACTTCGGAGTTTAATATATAAACAAATATGAAACAATGAACAAAAGTAAATAATCAAAAAGTACAAATTAATACAAGTGAAAAATGAAAATTACTATATGAATTACTTACAATATTCAAAGAAATTGATAACCAAGAAAAGAAAGAATAATCTTTCTTTTTTCTTTTGCATATAGTTCAAAGTTAAATATTATATTTATATTATATATAATAATATTTTGAACATATGGATAATATTGAATATGTTATTTACTGTAGAAAATCAACAGATGAAAGTTCTGAAAATCAAAAACAATCAATACCTGATCAAATAAAATCTTGTATAGACTATGCAAAAAGAGAATGATTAAAAATAAAAGAAAAACCAAAAGATTTTTCTTTATTTGAAAGTGAATATGAAATAGATAAAGAAAATAATGAGAGTGATTTAATAAATAGAAAAATCTATTTAGAAACTAGAAAGTATTTTATTATCAAAGAACAAGAAACCTGAAAAACTCCTTTTAAAAGACCTAAATGGAATAACTTAATAAAGAAGATTAAGAAATGAGAAATTAAATGATTAATTAGTTATTCGCCTGATAGACAAGCTAGAAATATGCTTGAATGATGAGAACTTATAAATTGTGTAGATGAAGATTTAGTAACTCTTAGATACACAAATTTTCACTTCGAGAACAATGCAAGTTGAAAAATGATGCTCGGTATATGGTTTGTTTTTTCAAAGCAATATAGCGATAAATTAAGTGAAGATATATCAAGATGAAACAAAAGTAAAGTTGAATGATGAAAAGCAATTTGAAGATATAAACCTTGATATTTTATAAATGATGAATGATTTCACGAGCCTCATCCTAAATTCTTCCCTCTTATACAAGAAGCTTTTAAAATGAAACTTGATTGAGAAATAGAAAGTAAAATAAAAGATTATCTTGATAGTAATTGATATTATAGAGAATTTAAAAAGACTTGAGAACAAAAAGAAATTGCAAGAAGTCTTTTAAATAAAATGTTTAGAGATGAATTTTATTATGGTATGTTAATAAATTGAGATACTATAACAGATTTAAGAGAAACAAATAAATATTACAAACCTATAATAACAGAAGAACAATTTCAAATATTACAAGATAGATATTATAAAAATCCTATTGTTATAATTAAAAATAAAACAAAAGATATTTATGATGATATAAAAGTGTTTGATATAGATTTTATTTTAACACCTGATAATTTTTGACTTACTTTTAACTTACCAAATAAAAATAGATATGAGAAAAAAATAGAAGAAGCAAATAAGAAATGAATAAGACTTGAATTAAAAGATGTAATAAAACCTAATCAAATTAGTTATAGATGTGCAAATAAACAATCAAGCTATTATTGAGTAGCTTTTAGTCAAGAAGATATAGATAATCATATTATCAAGGTTTTAAATGATTTTAAAATAGAAGAAGACCATTTTAAACAATATATTGATTTTACGAATACTAGACTTGATGAGATTATAAAAACAACAAAAGAAAAACAAGCTTCAGTAAATCTTGAAATATGAAGATTAAAAGCAAAAAAAGACAATTATATTAAAAAGAATATGTGAATAAATAAAGATGAAGATGAAGCAAGAATATATGAAGAAACAAAAGAAGATTTTGATAAAAAAATAAAATCACTTAGAAAACAAGTTGAAGAAATGGATGATAC
>CALMJA010000062.1 GCA_937864295.1 uncultured Candidatus Altimarinota bacterium
TATAATCGTTTTTAATTATTTTTGTTAGTTCTCGTATTCAATATTGTCAAAACGAGTATAGAGTGTAAATTTCTTTGATTATTTTAGCATTTTCATTTGGTATCAGTTTTGATTTTATATTATCATATCAAAACGGAGTACATCATCAAGCACTTCATCATAGTTGTAATTTTTTTCTAATTCATAGTTTTACTCTAAATGAAAGTTCTTCTGAATATAATATAGCTCTATTTTGCATATCACGAACTAAATATCTTCATAAATAACTATTTAACATTGGTTCTGTAACAGACAATAGCTCAATATTTTTATCTCTTATTATTTTATCTATTTTTACAAAGTCATCTAAATTTCTGCTTAGACGGTCAAATTTGAAAACTATAAGCCCCTTAATATCATTTTTACTTTTTAGATCGTTTAATAGTTCATTAAATACTTTTCTTTTTCATTTATAAGCACTGGTTTCTTCCTTGTAAAATTCTCAAACAAAATATCAATTTTGTTTAGCATAATTATTGATTTGGTCTATCTGAGAAGGGATTGAAATATTCCTTTCTGCCTGTTCATGACTACTTACACGAACATAAGCTAAATACTTATCTCTTTTTTGAATCATAGTGTTGTTAAGTAATCATATAATACAATAGTTATATTTTTTTCTTCATCATAAATAATTTTTTCAAAGAATGTTAAATAAAAATCTCTTTTGATATACTTATCATTTGAAAAGAAATTTTTTAATGTAAAAAATTCAATAAACCTTTCAATATCTATATTTTTTTCAGATTTAATTAACTCTATTTCTGTTTCAATTTCTTTTATTATTTTTTGATATGTATTTTTTTCTTTTATATAAAAATTAAGCATATCAATTTCTTTTTCTGTTTCTGATAAAAAACTATATCTATCAACAAAATATTTATAAAAGTTCTTTTTTCATATTAGTTTTTTTAAATCTACCTTATTTCATTCTTTATCTATTTCTTCTAATTTATTTTTTATCGCTAATATTTTATAATTCTCTAATCAAATTATTTTATCTACTATTCAACAAGCTTTAATTTTATTTTCTATTCATTGCATTTCTGATATTTCATAATTTTTTCAATTTACAGTTCTTCTGTATTGATAAGTTTGTTTTGAAGTTTGATAAGGTTCTGATACTTCATATAATTCATTATTTTTTTTGAAAAATAAAATATTTTCAAATAATCCACAATAAATTTTATCTCTTTTGATAGGATTTTTATTTTTTGATTCTTTTAAATGTGATTTAACTTTATCATATAGTATATCACTAATAATCATTAAATCTTCAAAGAAAAAGCTAAATTTTATTTTTCATCAAATTTTATTTATTCATATTATCTGATAATAATCATCTTTTTTATCTAAAATAGTATCTATATAATTTTTTATTAACTCATCATTGATATTTAATCTTCTATCAATATATCAGTTATATTTAAACATTTTATCATTTTGTAATATATTTGATATAAAATTAAATTTATCAGCAATAGAACTATCTTTTTTTAAGTAATTAGTTATATATCATAAATGTTTTGAATCTATAATATCAAAAATTTCTTTATATGTTAATTTTTTCTTATATATTCATTCTTTGCTTTGTATGAATAAATCATAAATATCTAAAATAATTTCTTTTTCTTTATCTTTTATTCTTATTTTCTTTTCCTTTCAATAAAGTTCATATCAAAAAATAATAGTTTTTCATCATAGATTTCTAAACCTTTTTAAAATAATATTATGAATATTTGCTATACTTTCTCTATTTCATAATTTTTCAGATTCAAATATAGCAAAAGAAGATAACATTCTAAAAAGTAGTCTTCAAGTAGGAGTATTTTCAATAGTTTCAGTTGCTGATTTAAAAATATATCAAGCATCTAGTAAATTGAATATTTTTTGAAAATCCGAATCGTTTCTTGCTAGACGGTCTATTTTGAAAAAATAAATTCATCAATAAATTCTATTTTCTACTTTTTTTCAGTTTCTTTTTTCATCAGTTTCAAGCTCATTTATAATTTCATTAAAAGCTTCTCTTTCACTTCATTTTTTTCAAGATTTAGTATCACTTTTTATAATTAAATCTTCTTTATGAATTCAGTCTTTTTCTGCTAATTTTTTTACTATATCTTCTTGATTATCAATACTTTTTTCATATTTATCATCTGAAACTCTTGTATATACAAAATACTTTTTATTCATAATTATTTGTGTTAAAAAATAAAAAAAGAGTATTGTTTATTTAAAACATTATACTCTTTTTTTACTGAAAACAAAGCCAAAAAAGAAAATTATTTTCTTCTTCTTATTCTCTCATTTTTAAGTCTATTTAAAGCTGATTTTAAGCTTTCAATATCTTTGTTTGAGAACTCTATTTTCTTAGTTAGTCTACTAGACATATTTCTACAGTTCGTAGAAGTTCTACTTGTCTTTCAAAGCGATTATTTCTACTGCTGTAATAATCTCTTATATACGATAAGAGTAAAGTTATTATAATGATTTTTAATCTAATTAAAATTTTTAATATGTTTTTTAAAAACTTTATATAATTTTGGTGTTATTTGATAAAACCATTCAAAAAAGTTTTCCCATTCATCTTTGTTTTTAAAATTACAATTATCTTTTCAAAATTTTATTCTAGAACCTTTTTTTCATTCTAATCTATCCCATTCCATTTCAAAACCTAGTTCTTTTTCAATTTCTTCTTTTTGTTCATATAAATAATCAAATAAATCTTTTGAATCACTTATATATATTTCAGCTCATAATAAATCATTTTGACTATTTACAGTTAAAGAAATATGAGATGAAGAACTTCATAAACTTAAATCATACCAATGTTGAGGTCTAGCTTTTCTCATACTTAATTGAGTTCACTTTTCATTGAAATAATTTTTTAAGTTATTCCAAAACTCCATTTGATTAAGTTTTGTATCTGATAATTCTTTTGTTTCTGATGAAAGAGATTTTATAAGTTTACTCCAGTCATTAGGTTTTGATATTATATTAAATTTTGGTGCTATATTTGATTCTCAAATCTTCCATAATTCCATTTTAATTATGAAGAAATTTATTTTTTCATCTGTATGTTCATTTAACCAATCAATAGCTTGTTTATGTTCTTCTCTAACTTCTTCAACAATCCAGATTATAAATTCTGCATCAACTCAAGAAGCATAAGTAAGCACTTGTCATAAATGCTTAT
>CALMJA010000063.1 GCA_937864295.1 uncultured Candidatus Altimarinota bacterium
TAATGCACTTACAAAAAATTATAGTGCTGATGCACAAAATTTCCCTTTTTGTACTATTGAACCAAATATATGAATAGTAAATGTTCATGATGAAAGATTGGAAAAAATAAGAGCCGCAGTTAATGGACAAGTTGTGATTCCAGCTAGTTGTGAATTTGTTGATATTGCATGAATAGTTGCATGAGCAAGTGCTTGAGAAGGTCTTTGAAATAAATTTCTTGCAAATATTAGAGAAGCAGATGCTATACTTCAAGTTGTTAGAATATTTGAAGATAATGATATAATTCATGTTCATTGAAAAGTTGATCCAAAATGAGATATAGAAGTAATCAATGCAGAGCTTATATTAGCTGATATTGAAACTGTAAATAAAAGAATTGCTTCTGATGCTAGAAAAGCAAGAAATGATAAAGATATTGCATTTGCAGTTGATGTTTATAACAAAGTTTTAGAAAAATTAAATGAATGAGTTCTAGTTACAAATATGAATTTGTTACCTGAAGAATTATTATCACTTAGAGACTTGCATTTACTTACTAATAAAGAATTTGTATATGCTTGTAATGTTTCTGAAAATATGATGGATACAAGCGAAGATGAGCTTAAAAAAATACTTTGACTTGAAAATACTAAAAATAGAGTTGTTGCAATTTGTGCAAAACTTGAATCAGATATGATAGAAATGTCAGCAGAAGAAAAAAAAGAATTTTTAACTGAAATGTGATTAAAAACTACTTGATTAGATGATTTAATTAAAACAAGTTATGATGCTTTAGGACTTATGTATTACTTTACTGCTTGAGAAAAAGAAGTAAGAGCTTGGACTATTCATGTTTGAGATACAGCTCCAAAAGCTGCATGAGTTATTCACTCTGATTTTGAAAAATGATTTATTAAAGCTGATGTTGTTAATTGGAAAGATTTAGTTGAATTTGGAGGTTGGTCAAAAGCAAGAGAAAATGCAAAAGTATCTTTGCAATGAAAAGATTATGTAGTAAAAGATGGTGATATAATGTTATTTAAATTTAGTAATTAAAAAAAACTAGGAATTTATTCCTAGTTTTTTATTTTTTTAAATTTTGCAACAAAAAATCATTCACTTTCATCACTTGGAAGTATTCTTATAGTTTTTTCTACTTCTTTTCTATAAACTTTATCATTTATTTTATTTATTCATTTTCTTGCATATTTATAATTCAAATTAACTTCTTCAAGTTTCATTTCAGGATAATTTCCCAAAATCATATGTACTATTGCTTCATTTTCTTCTGGTGAAATTGTACAAGTACTATATACTAATTCTCAATTATCTTTTAGTAATTCAATAGTATTTTGAATTATTTCTTTTTGAAGTTTATAGTTTTTATTTACTATATCTTGTGACCAATAAGCATAACTTTTTTCATTGTTTATATTAAATTTTCATTCAGCACTACAAGGCAAATCAGCAATTATTTTATCAAAATAATTTATATATTTTGGATTATTTTTTCATATACTTCTTGCATCATTTTTTATAACTTCTACATTTTTACATCATTGTCTATTTATCGTAAATTTAAGTTTTTCTAGTCTTATTGCATTGTTATCATTTGCAATCACTTCTCAATTATTTTTCATAATTGCACTTGCTTGAGATGTTTTTCAACCTGGAGCTGCTGTTATATCAAGAATTTTATCATTTTCTTTTATATCTAGCATTTCTACTGGAATTTGACTTGATAATGATTGTAAATAAATTTCACCATTTTTAAAAATGTCTAAATTCCATAAATCAGATTCACTAGCATTTTCTAAAATATAAGCATTTTTTAAAAACCCTACCTTTTTAAAACTTATTTTATTTTCTTTTAAAACTATTTCTATTTTTTCATTTTCATTTTTTAAAGTATTTACTCTTACTACAGTTTTTCTTTTATTTATACTGAATCATTCTTCAATTATTTTTAAATCATCATTAGAATATATTTGTTCTAGTTTATTTATAAATTCTTTGTTTAAGATTTTTCTCATTTTTTTTGTTTAATTTTTTAAAGAGGGGATTTAATATTTTTTATATTATTATTCATAACTTTTGTATAAATTTGTGTAGTTTTTATACTTGCATGTCAAAGTAAATCTTGAATATATCTTATATCTGTTCAGTTTTCAAGTAAATGAGTTGCAAAACTATGACGAAGCGAATGAAAAGTTGCTTCTTTTTTGATTCAGGATTTTTTTAGTGCTTCACTAAATATTTTTTGTAATGTTCTTGTTGTAAGTTTTCAACCTCTTTCACTTTCTATCAATAATTCATTTCCAGATTTAAATTGACTTAATTTTAGTATATCATTTTTAAGTATTTCTCAAAATATCGTAATTCTATCTTTTTCTCATTTTCATCATTTTATATGAATAGTTAAATTTTCTAAATCAAAATCTCAAACTTTTAAGCTTATAACATCGCTTACTCTAAGTCCAGATCAGTAAGAAAGAGCAATAATGAATTTATGTTTTTCATTTTTTATACTATTTATTATAGTTTTTATTTCATCTCTATTTAAAACTATTGGTAATTTTTTTGGCTCACGAGATAGTTTTATATCTATATTTATTTTAATTCGTAAAATATTTTCTAGAAAAAACTTTATTGCTTCTTTATAGAGATTAATTGTTTTTGGAGCTTTCTTTTTTTCTTGTAAATGAATTATAAAATCAATTATTATTTCTTTATTAATTTTAGTAAGATCATTTTTAATATATTTTAAAAAATATTTCAAACAATTAGTATAAATATCAATAGTTCTTGGTGAATAATTTCTATATTTTAGTTCTCTTTCAAGTTTTAATAAGTAATCTTGATTAATATTCATAATAATTATAATAAAATTAATAAGTACATTTAATTGTAATTTATTCGTATTTTATACTAATATAGAATAAAATCAAATAAAAGTTCGCATAGAATGTAGTTGTCAGACATACATTTTTATCTTTTTTTAAAAAGGTAGCTCTGCATAAAATAAGGACAAAACAAGATTTTTTTATTTTTATGAGGGGTATAAGGAAAATATTTTTATTTTTTAAAATATATTTATATGAAATGATTTTTACAAAAATTATTTGGAAATTGAGAAAATAATAAAGGTCAAATTTCAATGAAAAAATGTCCTTTTTGTGCAGAAGAAATTCAGAACGAAGCAACAAAATGTAGATTTTGTGGAGAATGGATAGAAAATAACAAACATGAAAATAAATATTCAGAAGACGAATTAATCTATCCACCTCAGGAAATATCGCATGATGTTAATATTCTTACTGCAGGAAGAGATTTTTCTGATGATACCATATCTTGAGAAGAAATAAGAACAATTTGGTATTATGCAAGAGAAATGAGTTATTTTGATAATACAAAAATATGAGAATGATGGGCTGGTATTTGATCTCTTTGTTCAAAGTGGTTCGATAATCATTTGTGAAAAAAGGAAAGTGAATCTATCCAAAAATCCTTAAACGATAGTGCTATGTCTTTGTATATAACTTCTACATTAGCATTCTGCGATAAAAAATATGGTGAGAAATTTTTAGAATGAAAAGATATTTCAAAAGTAATAGATCAGTTATGCTATGAGTATAAGGAAAGTTATATATCAAATAATAAGCTATTAATACAAGATATAAATAATCTGTTAAACGATCAAATATCTTTGATAGCAAATTATTATAATGCATATGTTGAAGATAAAACAAAAGAGGAATTAGAAGATAAAATATTTTCTTCCGATATATCAAATAAGGAACATATAAAATATGCTGAAAAACTTATAGAATTTATAGATATATTTAAAACCGAGAAAGTTTATGAAATAGATAAAATCAATATTGAACTAAGTAGATTACTTCATTATCTATTTCTCTACATTAATTGAGCAGACAATCATTCTCAAAACATTAAAAAGATAACTAAATGGTACGAAACTACGAAAAAGATATTTC
Source organism: uncultured Candidatus Altimarinota bacterium (assembly GCA_937864295.1). Classification (GTDB taxonomy): domain Bacteria; phylum Patescibacteriota; class Gracilibacteria; order BD1-5; family UBA6164; genus JABWCI01. The sequence continues at coordinate 3,976 of CALMJA010000063.1, forward strand.
TTTGTAGGTTAGTCCAATACAATTTTCTTGTTTTACACTTGAAATGAGATAAAGAGCTTCCTGAGTTGGTAATAAAGGAAAACTGAGATATTACAAAAACAACAACAGGATCAGGTGTTTTTCCTTATGTTTGGATTAAAATTGAAGAATATAAACAATTAGACGAAGAACTTTCAAAAACAAAAGAAGAACTTGATAAAGATTTATTTAGCTAAATAAATGAAGATTTTTTAGTTCATTTGGAAAGTGAAAGTAGTTTATATTATAACGGATAAAAGATGAAAATCATATTATTTAGATTTGAAAAAGAAAAAATACATTTTTTAGAATGTATTTTAAGCTCTTGAAATTTAGTTTTTGGAGATAAAGAAAAAATTTCTTTAGAATCAACAATATCTAGATGAGAAAAATATAAAAAAATATTAGATGAATTATTGCATATACAAACAAAATATTCTCCTGATATATTTGCATATCAACTACCTCAAAAATATAGAGGTGCTATAAAAGATGAGGAATGATTTGCTAACTCTGCTATTTTAAATCTTTATTGTTATCAAAATAATTTAGAAATACTTGAATTAACTCCTGTAACAGTTAGAGAAAAATTATCTATTTCAAACAAAGATTTTAAAAAATTACTAGTAGATAAAGAAAAAGAAGTATTAGAAAGCTATACTATAGCAAAGTCAGATAAATTAACTGATTGATTAATATTTTTATTCTCTCTAAAAGAAAAATTTTAAATTATGCAAATTCCTGATAAATTAAAATTATTAAGCAAAATATCTTCTGATGGAAATTTTTGAGAGGTTTTATTATGTGAAAATACCTATTTACAAAGAAAAGAAGCTGTAAAATTAATTCCAATTAAATGACAAAATGAAAAAGAGATTATTGAAGAACTTAATAATAATTTATTTGAATCTTCAGTTTTAGAATATTTAAGAAAATCTCAATACATTGTTGATATTTATGATGCTGAATTTTTAAAAGCATGATTTAGTATAAGAATGGAATTTTTGGAAAATGGTAGTATTCAAAATCTTCTAAATAAAAGTATTTTTATTGAAACAAAACAAGTTATAAAAATATCAGAATGTGTTTTACATGGACTAGAACATGCACATACAAAACAAATACTTCATCTAGATATTAAACCATGAAACATACTTATAAAAAATGAAAATATTTATAAATTATCTGATTTTGGTTTAGCAAATATAAAAAATAAAGAATGATTAAGTAATTTTAAAAAAATATATACTGCTCATTATCCACCTGAAAAATTATCATGACAAAAAAATGAAGCAAATGAACAAAGTGATATTTATATGTTTGGAGTTACATTATATCGTTTGTTAAATTGAGATTCTTATTTTTCTAATCAATTAGAAGATTTAAAAGATAAAAAAATATTAGAAAAGTCTATTATTTCCTGAAAGTTTCCAAGTAGAGATAAATATTTGCCACATATTCATAGTAAATTAAAAAAAATAATCAATAAATGTCTAAATATTGATTTAGAAAAAAGATATAAGAATGTAAGAGAAATTAGAAATGATTTTTGAAAAATAAAAGTACAATATAATTGGGTTTTGAAACAAATAACTGAAACTTCACATTATTGGGAATGTTATTACAATCAAAATATTTTACTAGAAATTTTTACTGAAAAAAGAAATGATTTATGGGAAATAATTCTAAAAAAATATACTAAGAAATCTAAACTAAATATAACTAAACATTGTCATAAAAATTTAAAACAATCTGACTATTACAAAAAATTAAACTTAATTTTTGAAGAATATTTTTAATAAGGTATCTTTTAAAATGGAATTCACCCCTACCCCTCTTCCATTTTAAAAGATGAAAAAATCTTGTTTTAATAAAAGTAAAATATGCAGAGCAATAAAGTAAAAAAAAAGATAAAAATGTACGATAAACCCACATTGCATTCTCGCTTATACTTCGCTCGGGTCTGACAACAGCTTCTATGAGGTTCGCTCGTTGCACTTCGCTCTCCCATATTTTGCTCATACTTCGCAAAACATCTCATAGAAGCAAACGTTATG
>CALMJA010000064.1 GCA_937864295.1 uncultured Candidatus Altimarinota bacterium
AGAAATTTAAGATAAAAAAAGGTGCTTTTCAGCACACATTTTTTACATTAACCCATAAAAGATAAATAAATATATAAAAATGAAAATAAAAATAGCATAATTGATTCTTCTATTTTTCAAATTAGATCAATTTCTGTAACAGGCAAATTTAATAATAATAATATAATTATTACTATTGTAGTAATAAAGTTTTTTAATTTATGAATTATTGCAGGCAGAGCATCTTTTTCTTTTATTTGAGAAATTCTAATAAAGCTTTTTTTCAAAATACTAAGTTCTTGTTTCATTCTAATTATATGATTTGCTGTAATTCAAGCTTTTTCTCAATCTAAATTTATATCATTTAATTTTTCAAAACTATTTAAAAAATCACTTTTTTCATCATCGGCAATATAGTTAAAAAAATTGTTTAACATATATGAATATTCCTTATTAAATAAGTCTAAATCATATTCATTTTTTAATCATTTTAAATATTTTGCATCATCTTTTATATTTCAAAGTGTTCATTTAATTTCAATTAATAATTTCTCACTTTCTTTATATTCTGCAATTGATGGAGAAAGTATAAATCAATATATAAAAATAACAGAAGACAAAATAGTTCAGTAAATAGAAACTGGTTCTATAAATTGGTATTGTTCTGGAATATAAAACTTCAAAAGTACTATAAGTAGAGATAAAAACAAAGTAGTTAAAAATATCTCTATTGCAAAAAATTTCTTTATTTTTTTCTTCATAATAATTTAATAATTTAAAATAATTTGTTTGATTATATAGGAAAAAATTAATAATCAAGTAAGAGAAAAATAATTTGTTTTCTAAATAAAAAAGACTAATTAAAATTAGTCTTTTTTTATTGACTTACAATAATAATATTTTATAATATAAAATATTATTATTGTAATTTTAAAATATGTCATTAGCAACTATAAAAGATTTATTGGATACTTGTGTTTCTCTTGCTGAAAAGTCATGATTAGAAAATGAAAAAGATGAAAAAGTACTTGATCCATTTATAGAAAATTTTTGATTATTAATAGAAGATGCTATTACATATCAAGTATATTGAGATAATCCACCTGAATGAGATAATTTCAAAATAGATTGAGAAACTCCATTAGAAATTGAAACTCTAAAAAGAATAGATAAAAATTTAAAAGAATACTCTCACTGAGATTTATTATTTTCAAATTTTCATGCTTTACTTGAAACTTATGATGAAAAAGAAATTTTTGAAGTAACTGTGAGATTTGTAGATGAAATATGAATAGAAAATTTTAGAGAATTTGCTAGAACAAATCTTATATCTGATACCCTTAAATGAAGTCCTTTATATAAATTGATAATGTTTATAGATGAGTGAAAAACAATGGAAGAGGCAATTGATATTATATTAAAAGAAAACGGAATAGATATAAATGTAAATCCAAAAATGAAATTAAATCCATTGATACAAAAATATATTTTAGAATTTCAAAATAGTATTTGATTGCTTATTGTAAAATCTAATTGAAATTTTTTAATGGAAGCAAGTTCAACAGTAAATTAAATAAAAAAGACTAATTTAAATTAGTCTTTTTTATATATCATTTATAACTTCATATGTTAAACCCATACTTCATACAAAAGCAAATCAAATTACACTTTTTCATTTTGTTTTATTAATCATATGTAAACTTATTACTGTAAACCAGTTTACAGTAATATAAACATAATACTTTTTTAATATATTATGCAAATATTTTAAAACCCTTGTTCTCTAAATAATTTGTTTTTCTAAATATTGTAAAAAAATTAAAACCCTTGTTTTCTAAGTATATTTTCTACTCTACTTGTTCTCAAAACTCATGGTAAAAAATGATAATGCAAATGTTCTATACTTCTATTTGATAATGATTCGCGAACAAAAGAAAAATATTCTCTATCTCAAAAAAATGATTTTACAAATTTTTGTACTTCACAAAATTCACTATACTCTTCACTTGTTAATTCATAAGTAAAAGTTTTGTGTGAAAAAGGCACAGCCATAATATGTTCTTTTAATCAAAGATATGGATACATATTGTGTTGAATATACCAGTATTTCCCTTTCCAAATAACACAATCTCATTGAGAATTTAAATCACAAAAAGGACAATTTTCAACTCAAACTAACTCTTTTTCTCTAGCTTTCCAAACATCTCTAGATTTTTGCATAAATTTGTATTTAGATTTAAATTAAATCTATTATATTTATTTTTTTTAATTTGTAATTTAATATTTATCATTATAATAAGTATATATTTAGTATATAATTATATTATTATGAATAAAGGAGAAATTCAAATATATAAAGCAAGTTCTTGAAATACAGAAATACAAGTAAAACTTGAAAATGAAACAGTTTGGTTAAGTCAAGCAGATATACAATTATTATTTTGAAGAGATCAATCTGTAATTTCAAGACATATAAATAATATATTTAAAGAAAAAGAATTGGATAAAGAAAGTAATATGCAAAAAATGCATATTGCAAATTCTGATAAACCAGTATCTTTTTACAATCTTGATGTAATTATATCAGTTTGATACAGAGTGAAATCATTAGAATGAACTCAGTTTAGAATATGGGCAAATAATATATTAAAAGAATATCTAATAAAATGATATGCTGTAAATCAAAAAAGATTAGAAGAAAAATGATATAAAGAATTAGAAAATACTCTAAATATATTTAAAAATACTCTTAAGTCTTGAAATTTATCACAAGATGAAGCTCTTTGATTACTTGATATAATAACAAATTATACAAATACTTGGTTATTATTACAAAATTATGATGAAAACAATCTTTTAGATTCTTGAAAGACAAAAAATCTAGATTATAAGCTAGAATCAGATGAGGCACTTTTATCACTTATGGAATTAAAATGAAATTTAATAAGTAAAAATGAAGCAACTGATTTATTTGCAAAACAAAGAGAAAATGAAGTTTTAAAATGAATATTTTGAAATATCTACCAAACATTTTGATGATTAGACTTATATAATTCTGTAGAAGAAAAAGCTGCAAATTTACTATATTTTATAGTAAAGGATCATCCATTTTTTGATTGAAATAAAAGAAGTTGAGCATTTTTATTTATTTTATTTTTAGCTAAGAATCATATACTTTTTGATAACAATTGAAGTAAAAAAATAAATGATAGAGCTTTGGTTGCTATAACTTTACTTATTGCCGAATCAAATCCAAAAGACAAAGAAATAATGGTTAAATTACTTATAAATCTAATTAACTAACCTATGAAAAGATGTGATTGGTTAAATTTAAATAATCCACTTTATGTAGATTATCATGACAATGAATGGTGAGAAATAGAGAGAGATGATAAAAAGCTTTTTGAGATGCTTATTTTGGAGTGAGCGCAAGCTGGACTTTCTTGGGAAACCGTTTTAAACAAAAGAGAAAACTATAGAATTGCTTTTAATAATTTTGATGCTGAAAAGATATCAAAATATGACTCAAAGAAACAAGAAGAGCTTATGCAAAATCCATGAATTATTAGAAATAAACTCAAAATCATATCAGTTACAAAAAATGCTAAAGCATTTTTAGAAATACAAAAAGAATTTGGTAGTTTTTATAATTATCTATGGAAGTTTATAGATAGTAAACAAATAGTAAATAATCATAAAAATTTAAGTGATTATCAAACAAAAACTATAGTTTCAGATACTATATCAAAAGACTTGAAAAAAAGAGGTATGAACTTCGTAGGTTCTACTATAATCTATGCTTTTATGCAAGCAATTTGAATGACAAATGATCACGGACAATGATGTTTTAAGTGTAAATAAAGTCAGTATTTTTTATATTGACTTTATTTATTTTAATTTTATAATAAAGTTATTATTATTTTACTATAAAATATGTTTGATAAATTTTTACCTTGATTTTTAAAAAGATGAAATTGATGAAATGATGGAGAAAATAAAACATTAGAATCTTCAAAGCCAATAATAAAAGAAGAGTTACCTCAAATTGAAGAAAAACCTAGTTCTGAAATAATAGCAGAACCTTTGGAAGAAGCTAGTAATCAAGTAGTAGAAAAAGTAGATAAACTTATCACAAGTTCTAATCTAGATAAAGTAAGATATTTTTTGAAAGAATTGTTTAGAAAGGAATTATGAGTTGAAATAGCTGTTTGAAATAATATATATAATTCAGATAAAATAGAAATAAGCACTTGATTAAAATTCAAATCATGAAATAGTATAGAAAAAATTATACTTGAAATAATATCAAATGAAGGTTTAAAACTAAAAGATGATTATATAATTTTGTGAAGTTTAAAAATAAAATTTGAAGAAAATTATTCAAGATGAATTACTTTAAGTATAAATGTTTGAAGTATTGGTGATAAAGATTTAGTAAATTTAAAATGAATAATTCAAAAATATTTACTACCAAAATGTGAATGAAAAAGTAATGAGTTAAGTTGACAACAAATAGTAGATTTATTATGAATAGATAGAACTATTTATAGAAATGGAAGTGAAAATAAATTTAGATTAGTTTTTCCTATAGAAAGTCCTATAAAGCTTGATAATAGAGTTTTAGCTTATATAACATCAAAAATTTCATCTTATGAAAATAAATATTTCATAAAATTATGAAATAATATACTTTCTCTTATTTGAAATATAATTTCATTAAGTATAGCTGAACCTAGTTCTTCAAATGCAAAATATGATATAAAAATATCTTCAAATTCAAAAGAATTAGAAATAGAAGTAGAATCACATTATACAAATATAACAAAAGAATTTTTAGAAGTATTTTTTAAAAATTTTATAATTGAATGTTTAAAATTACAAGAATGATGAATAAATCATCAAAAACAATTAGAAGATTTATGAGTTAGAGTTTTGATGCCAAGTAGTGAAAATGAAAAAACTCTAGATGAGATATCTAGAGAAGAATGATTTGTATGATATGAAGATATAAAAGAAGAAATAGATACTAAATTAATTTCTCCTTGGAAACAAAAAGAAAAATATGAAAGAGTATGAAAAGATTTATTTCCACAAATAAAATCAATTATACCAAATTATGCTATTTTTGAGTGAGAACCTGGAACATGAAAAACAACTGAGTGAAAAATTATTTGAAGATATCTATGATGCCCTTTTATCTATATACCTATAAATTCTATAACATCTAAATGGTATGGTGAAAGTGAAGAAAGATTAAATGATATATTTGAAATATCTTGAAAACTAGCAAAAGAACACTGATGAGCTGTACTTATGATAGATGAAATCGATGAAATTGGTTGAGATAGAAATAATTCTCATGAAGCAACTTGAAGAGTTACTTGAGTATTATTAAAAAAACTTGATTGAATAGAAAGAGTTGAAAATATATTACTACTAGCTTCAACTAATAGATTAGATAAACTTGATTCAGCATTGGTTAGTCGTTCAAATCTAAATGTAAACTTCAGAAAACCAAATAAAAAAGATATGAAGTTAATGTTTGCATATTATATAAAATGACTTTGAGAATTAAGTGAAGAAATAATAGAAAAACTTGATTGAAAAAGTGGTAGAGATATAAGTAATCTAGCTAAATTTTTTGCTTCTCATATGATAAAAAACTTTTCAGAAGAAGAACTAAAACAAGAGTGATTTGTCGCAAATGAATTTGTAAAATTTTTGGAAATACAATAAAAAATAACTAAGAAATCTTAGTTATTTTTTTTATTCCAAAATAGTTCCTCACCACTCTATTACACTAAATCATTTTCTATCAAATTTTTCTAAAACTTGTTCTTGTATTTCTATTTTTTCTTTTAGTGGTTTTATCACTGTAAATACTCTCAGTACAGAATCTGGTTCTGGAGTAATATTAAGTGGTGCTTTTGATGTATAATCTAGTCATGCAAAATATACTAAATTGTACTTGTTATTCATCATTTTTGGATACCAATATACTATAAATTCATTGTATTCTTTTGGTGTTAATCATATATATGATAATTTCTCTTGTAAAAATTCTCTT
>CALMJA010000065.1 GCA_937864295.1 uncultured Candidatus Altimarinota bacterium
TTATTAAATATTTTAGTTATTTTATACGCAAAAACCATTAAATTTCAAACTATACTTTTTTTATTTGTTAAAAACTTTTTATTATAATTAATTAATTTTTAACCATTTAAAAATCAGCTGTTACTTAGCATATTTTTTATTTCATTTTTATTCATAAGTATATCATTTGAAGTGTATTTTTTTTCTTTCATTTTAGGATAATTTTTATATTTTTTTATTATTTTTTTATCATCTGGAAGTATAATTCTAAATTCATTATCTTCTACTGTATTTATAGCTTCATATTCTGAAATCAATTCTTCGTGAATTTTTTCTCAAGGTCTACTTCAAATAACATTATAATTAAATTCTTTATTATAATGATTAGATAATACTTCTGCCAATTCCAATATGTGACATGAAGGCATTTTTGTTACAAATATTTCTCAACCAATAGAAGTTTTAGTTGCCTTAAAAATTAGATTTATTGCTTCTGAAAGTGTCATGAAATACCTTGTCATTCAAATATCTGTAATAGGTAAAGGTTTTGAAGAATTTTTTAATATATCAATAAAAAAAGGAATTATAGAACCATTTGTTCATATAACATTTCATGCTCTAATACATACAAATTTAGTTTTTTTATTTTCAAAATTAGCATCTATTATTAATTTCTCTGAAATTGATTTACTATTTCAGTATAAATTTATAGGATTACATGCTTTATCACTTGATAAATATATTACATTTCAAATTTTATTTATATTTGCTGCTTCAATCACATTCTTTGAACCATTTATATTTGTTTTTATACATTCTCAATGATTGTTTTCACAGATTGGTACATGTTTTAATGCAGCAAGATGAAAAATATAATCTACACATTTAGTTGTTTCGACTAATCTTTCTAAATCTCTTACATCTCATATTATGAATTTTATATTTTTGTATTTACTAAATTTTCTAGACATCATTACTTGAGCTAATTCTCATCTAGAATAAATAATTACCTCTTTTGGATTATAGTTTTCAAGTAGCTGTTTTGTAATTTCATTTCACCATGAACCACTTCAACCAGTTATAAGTATTGTTTTATTATTGAATTCTTGATACATTGTATATATTTATTTATATTATTTATAGCTAATTTATACCAAAAAATACAAAAAAAACAAACTTAATTAAAAAAGTTTGTTAAAAACTAAAAGACCAAAAATACTTTTTGGTCTTTTAGTTTTTTTCATTTATTTATTCAAAAATAATTTTAACCATATAGGTGAACTTTTTTCATAAATTAGCTAAATTATTTATACTTAAAAAATTAAAAAAAACAATGAGATATTTACTTTTTTTGTCACTTTTATTTTTAATTTCGTTATACTATTTGTGAAAACAATTTATTTATATATTTTAATTTTTTGATTATGAAAAAAATATTGGCTATTTTATTATTTGTTTCTTTTTCTTTTTCTACATCTGCTCAATATATAGAAGGACAAGAAACTTCAACTGGTAGTGAAATGATGATTACTACAATGATGGTTTGAAATGACAAAGATGAACATGGTTGTATTTGATCTGCTTGATATTCTTGGAGTGAAGAAAAAGGTGAATGTGTTAGACCATGGGAAGAAGAAGCACAATTATGATGTTGGGATGCAAAAGATGAAAATGGAAATGTTATTATAAATGAGAGTACTTGAGAATCAATGCAAGTATGTGCAGATATAATGCCAACAACAATGGAAGAACCAAAAATTTGTACTATGGATTATACTCCAGTTTGTGCACAAGTTCAAGTTCAATGTATAATGGCTCCATGTTATCCAGTTGCTGAAACTTTTGGTAATTCTTGTATGGCAGGTGATAACCCTATAATCCATACTTGAGAATGTAATAGTTATTTGGATATGGCTTTATATAGTAAATATCAAGAAAAAGAATCAAAAATTTATTGAAAAATTGAACAATTACCACTTATATCATTAAAAAAATGAGTAATACTTATTGATAAAATGATTGAAAAAACAAAACTAATGAGAATGGTACAAGGTGCATTAGAAAAAAGAATTACTTGATTAATATTTATAAAACATTTATTTGTAAAAGAAATTGATTCTAGAAAATAAAAAAAATTAGGCTTTGCCTAATTTTTTTATTTTCTTAATTTTTTTATTTCACTTAATACAAATTTAAAATCTCAAATATTTAAAATCATAAATATTAAAAAATAAATACTTGAAAATATACAAAACCAAATTAATGAATTAATTCTATTTAAGTCATTAAATAATGGAATTATATAAAAATGAGTAAATATTCATATACTTGTTAATACTATTAGATTTTTAATTAGATATTTAAAATCAAATCAAACTACATATTCTTTACCTAAATAATATTCTCACATAACCCATATAAATATCCATCATATACCAGTTGCAAGAGCAGCTCAAGGAGCTCATAAAGTTTTAATGAGTATTAAATTCATAAAAAAATTTAATACAATAGCAATAAAAACTATTTTTAATCTTTCTTTTACTTTTCATATACTAGCCAATATATTTCAATTCATTTGTAATAAAAAATTGAATGCTAGAAATAATATAGAATATTTAAGAATAACTCAAGATTGTATAAATTTTTCTCAAAAAAGTATAATTGTTAACTTTTCAGCAAATACAAAAAGTAATATACTAAATGCAATTGATAAAACTAAGAAATTTTTTTGAAATATTGTTTTTACAAGCTTTATTTTATCTATTTCTCATCTACTACTCATTTGTGAAAACATAGGGTACAATAATGCAAATATTGGTCATATAAGCATAAAAGGTATGCTTATGATACTTAAATAATTTGTATAATATCAAGCAGGTGTAGTTCAAATCATATAAATAATCATTTGCATATCCATTTGCCCAAGTATAACAGAAGCTTGCATACCTATAAAAATAGTTAATGCATATTTAAATATTTGTTTAAAAAGGACTTTATCCCAAAGTATTTTTTCATTTTTTAAGTATAAATTATAATAATTTTTTATAAAAATACTTACAGCAATTATTATTCAAATATATAATCAAAAAAGCCAAGCATAAGAGTAATTTATTATACTTCATAAATCAAGAAAATATATTCAAATAGTAAATAATAAAATAAAACACATTCTTATTAATTCTATAATTTTGTTATAAAAAGTATTTTGTACTACTAAAAAGAATGTAGATAATATTTGAAAAATATTTATTCATAGAAAAAAGAATGCAAATATTTTTAGTACTCCATCAGCTTTTGGTGAATCAAAATAATTATTTGCCAAAAAATCACTACCAAAAAATAAGAATATTGTAATACTTATTCCAGTTGTCATTTGAGCAATTAAAGCATAAGTAAGAATAGATTTAACTTTATCATACCTGTTTTCAGTTATAAATTTAGGTACAAAAAAATTTAAACTATCAGTTAATCATAGATCATTATATGCCGAAACTAGTGTAATTAAACTTATAACTCAATAAAGAATTCAAACTTCACCTACACTAAGTTCTCAAGATATAATTATTTTAACTATATATCAAATTGGCCCTATAATAAATGAAAAAATGTATAACCAAAATCATTTTTTCAAAAATTTTTCTGCCAAACTTCCATGTTCTTCTATCATATTTTATTTTTAATTATTTTTCATGATTATATTTAATATAATTAAATTTCAAATATTAAAAATAATTACTATAATTGTTTTTAGTTTATTTTCTAAATAAAAAAAAGTGATAGGTATAATAACTGCAATGCAAGAAGAAGCTGAACATATAATTAAATTATTTTGACTTAAAAATACAAAAAAACTAAGTAATTTAATTATATATGAAAATAAAAAAATAGTTTTAGCATTAGCTTGAATTTGAAAGGTACAAGCAAGTATTTGAACAACATATTTATTTTTAAATTATGATATTTCTAAATTAATAAACATATGAATTGCTTGAAGTTTACTTTGAGAGAATGCTAATATTTGAGATGTTTTTTTAGTAAATAAAATATCTCAACATGATATGTATTTGCCATTTGATGGAAGTCATCTTGATTATGCTAAAAAAGAAATAATTATAAATAATGAAATAAATATAGTTTTTTCAGAGTTAGAATTTAGCGTTACTAAAAGCGCATATTGTTTAACTGGAGATCAGTTTATAGATGATTCAAAAAAAGTACAAGAATTAAAAGAAAAGTATAATGCAGATGTTATAGAAATGGAAGCTTTTGCAATTGCTTCTGTTGCTAGGGAATTTAATAAACTAGACAATTGTATTTTTATAAAAGCAATTTCAGATTGAGCAGATAATGAAGCAAAAGATGCGCATATGTGAAACCTTGATTTTGCAATGAATAATAGTATAAAAGTATTGGAAAAAATAATTTAATTAACTTATTACAATAAAAAATATGGAAAAAATAGCTAGTTTTATGATAGATCATACAAGAATGTTTCCTTGAGTTTTTGTTTCTAGAAAAGATGAAGTAGGTAATAGTGTAATTACTACTTTTGATTTAAGAATGACAAAACCAAATTCTGAACCTGTTATGAATACTGCAGAAATGCATGCAATTGAACATTTAGCAGCTACTTTTTTAAGAAATCATAGTGAATATGGAAGTAAAATAATTTATTTTGGTCCTATGGGATGTAGAACAGGTTTTTATCTTTTACTTAACTGAGATTATGAATCAAAAGATATATTAGCTTTATTAATTGAGTTATATACTTTTATGTCAAATTTCGATTGAGCAATTCCTGGGCAAAGTCCAAAGGATTGTTGAAATTATTTAGATATGAATTTACCTATGGCTAGATATATTTCAAAAAAATATTTAAATGAAATTTTATTGAATATAAAAGATGAAAATTTAAATTATCCACAATAATATTAAAAAAATCAAAAGTATATTTATATAATTTTGATTTTTTATTTACTTTATTTTATTTAATTTTATATATGGAATTAAAAAATTATATAAGAGATGTTGAAAATTTTCCTATTGAATGAATAGTTTTTAAGGATATAACTCCACTTTTACAAAATCCAGTAGCTTTTAATGAAACAATTGAAAGATTTTCAAAATTAATCTCAGATGCTGATGTAATTGTTTGACTTGATGCAAGAGGATTTTTGTTTGCAGGAGCACTGTCTTATAAATTAAATAAACCACTTGTAATAGTAAGAAAATCATGAAAATTGCCTTATAAAACAATAAGTGTTGATTATGAATTAGAGTATTGAAAAAATACTTTTGATTTACATATAGATTCTATTAAGTCATGACAAAAAGTAGCAATTATAGATGATTTACTTGCAACTTGATGAACTGCATTAGCAGCTTGCCAATTAGTTGAAAAATTGGGTTGAATAGTAGATAGTGTAAATTTTGTTGTAGATTTAACATTTCTTGATTGAAAGAAAAAATTAAAAAATTATAAAATAAACTCTATTCTAGAGTATTAAAAAAATCCCCTTTGGGGATTTTTTATTTTATCACACTTGCAATTATATTTGCCACATTTTTATCAAGTGGACTAGGTATAATTTCATTTGCAGTTGGATTTGTTACATAACTAGCAAGTGCAAAAGCTGCTTGTAATTTATGCTCATCAGTTATTTTTACTACTCTATTTTCTAGTGCTCACTTAAAAAGTCCAGGGAAAACAAGTACATTATTTAATTGATTTGGATAATCACTTCTACCAGTTGCTACTATTTTAGCTCAAGCTTCAAGTGCATCTTCAGGCATAATTTCTGGAGTTGGGTTTGCCATAGCAAAAATAATAGGATCTTCTTTCATAGTTTTCACCATATCTTTTGTTACTACAAGTGGTGCAGAAACTCATATAAAAACATCTGCTCAAACTAGAGCATCTTTTAGATTTCAAGATATATTATCTTTGTTTGTCATATCTAAAATTTCCACTTTTTCCTTATTTAAGTCATCTCTTTTTTTAGAAATTATTCATTTACTATCACAAACAACTATATCTCAAACTCAGTATAATCTAAAAAGTTTAATTATAGCAGTTCAAGCAGCTCAAAGTCAATTTACAACTATTTTTATATCGTCTTTATTTTTTCCTACTACTTTTAGAGAGTTTATTAATCAAGCAAGTGCAACTATTGCAGTACCATGTTGATCATCATGAAAAACTGGTATATTTAATTCTGCTTTTAATCTTTCTTCTATTTCAAAACATCTTGGAGCACTTATATCTTCTAGATTTATACCTCAAACAGTAGGGGAAATATGTCTGATTGTTGCTATAATTTCCTCAGTATCTTGAGTGTCTAATACTATAGGAAATGCATTTACTCAAGCAAATTCTTTGAAAAGTACACATTTTCATTCCATAACTGGAAGTCAAGCAAGTCCACCAATATTTCAAAGTCATAAAACAGCACTTCAATCACTTATTACAGCTACAGTATTTGCTTTAATAGTATATTTATATGCATTTTCTGGGTCTTTTTGTATAGCTCTACAAGGTTCAGCTACTCATGGACTATAAGCAGTAGAAAGTAATTCTTTGCTATCAATAGTAACTTTTGAATTAAAATCTATTTTTCATTTTAATTTTTCATGTAGTTCTAAACTTTTTTCAAAATAATTCATATATTATTTTTAAATATTAATTTATATTTCACTATATAATGTATAGTGATTATATATAATATAATGTTTTTTAACATAAAATCAAAACTTTTTCTTGTTTTAATTTTTACTATATATAAAATCAATGTTAATATAAATATTTTTTAATTTTTTTAAAGATGGTATCATATCTATTAAAAATCTTTGCATTACTTTTATTTTCATTTTTTATACTTTTTAATTTTTATTTTGTATTTCCAAATCATAATGAAAATTTTGATGGATATTTATGATATATTATAATTATATCTATTATTTATTCTGTGTATAAATATTTTCAATTAGAAGTATCAAAAGAAAAAGCAATTATTACTTTTAAAAGTATTATTTCATTTTTTGTTTTAAATTTATTTATACTTTCATTTTATTTTTTTTCATTATCTTGAAATTCAATATCTTTTTGATTTGAATTATTTTTTAAGGTTATATTTTTTAGTATATTTCCTGTTCTTATTTTTTTAATTTCAACATCTTTTGGTAAAAAAATACTTTCTAAATTACCAAATAAAGAATATTTTTGAGAATGAGTTTTTTGGATGCTTGAGTTAGTAATATGATTTATTTCTTTTGTAAGTTTAGTTGTTATTTTTTGATTATTTAATCTATATAATTTATATATAGTTTTTACTATTTTAATATGATTTTTAATTTATTCATATAAAGAATTTTTAGATATAGTAAAATCTATTTTTAACCAAACTTTTACTTTTGATATAAAAGAATGAAGTTATTTAAAATTTTTATCAACAGAATTTTTTACTATATTTTCATTTATAGTATTATCTGTTTGACTTATAAGTATAATTAGACCATTTCCAATTGGTTGGGATGATTTGTGAGTATATATGAATTATCCACATCTTATGGCAGAAGCTTGAAGTTTATTATCACTTTGAGCAATGTATGCTTGGCAAACTTTTACTGGTATCTGATATATGTTTGGTACACCAGTTTCAGCTTTTTATTTAAATATATCTGGATTATTTTTAAGTTTTATTGTTTTGGTTAATGTTTTATCAAATTTAATAAAATCAATTAATCCTTCAAAAAAATCATTTTTTAATTTACCTATTATATTATCAAGTATTTTTATATCTATTCCAATGGTTTGATTTCAATCAACTAAAGATATGAAAGTAGATGAAGGTTTATTTTTTATAACAGTTATAGCATTATTTTTTCTTTATAAATATTTTTTACTTATTAGAGAAAATAAAAATCCAGGATTTATTTATTTATTCATTATTTGAATAATTGTTTGATTTTCTTTTTCTGTTAAATTTACAGCACTATTACTTCTAGTTTCTGTTATATCAATTATATCTTTTGCTAGATTATGAATTTTGTGATTTATCTGATATTTATCTTTATTCTTTTGAATTTTCACTATTTGAAATCTTTGGAAAATGATGAATGTAGTTATTAATCCAAATTCTATTGTTTGATTTGAAACTACATTTTGATCTATAACAATTATTACATGAATTATTTTATTAATATATTCGTTTTTAAAAAATAAGGTAATTTGAAAATCTTATATAAAAGAAGTATCACTACTTTTACTTTGATTTTTTATTATTCTTACTCCTTGGTTTGCAAAAAATATAAATGAAGCATTTCCAAATATAAGTGTATCAACTATTTTATGATGAAAATCATGAGATTTTGTTCCAGATTATAAACAAATATATAGTGATGAAGAATTGCAAAAAATTACTACTTCAAAAAATACTCAAAGGAAAAAGGAAAATGTTATAACTACAAATGAAGATTTACTTAGATATTTTTGATATGAAAATGGTATACTTGATTTTGTTTATATGCCTTGGAATTTATCAATGCAAAAAAATCAAACTTGAGAATATACTAATATATGATTTTTATTTTTAGCATTTTTACCTCTTATATTTATATTTTTACCTTATAGAAAAAAATATTACGCATTATTTTTTGTATTTATTTCATTTGTTCAATTTTTATCATATTTTCAAACTAATTTAAAAGTTTTAGATAATACAAATTTTAATTGAGTTTCAACTTGAAGTTTAGTATGAGTGCTTTCAAATAATAATTATGTATTTAAAGATTCTAGAAAAAATGATGATATTTATGACATAAATATATCAAATTATATAAATGATGATCTTATTAAAACTTGAATTACAAAAGAAGAAATAGATAAAAAAACAAATGAATATATACAGTCAATAGCAAATCAAGTAAGTATGGATGAGATTAATAAATCTCAAGTAAAAACACAAGAAGCATTTGATTTAATTTTTGAAAAAAATAGTAAAAAATTACTTGAAAATTATGATTCTTATTTCACAGAAGTTTATAATACTCAATTTAATGCTTTAAAAAATGAAGTTGTAAAAAGTTTTTATAATGATTTAAAAGATAAAGTAAAATGAATTAATACTTCTTCTTGATTTACAATGATAAGTGCTTCTTTAATTGAATCAGATCTAACTTATGTTAAAAAATTAAATTCTATTTATAGTTATACATCATTGTTTGCTGTTTGAGATATTGTTACATTAAATGAAATATTAATTGAAAATAATGCAAAAAAAGAAGAAATAGAAATAGTTAATAAAATATGGAATGAGAATAGAAGTTTAAATTGAAAAATAGTAGATTTTTTTGCAAAAATTAATTTACCATTAGGTTATTTATTTATATTTGCGGGATTCTTTATACCAACTATATACTTACTTTTCACATTAAAAGAATGAAAATTAAATTATATATTTAAATTAAATTTAGTTTTTGCATCTGTTTATACATTTCTATGGCTTATTTCAGCTTTTTGAATTGTTTGGTATGGTATAACAATGTATTTTTCATTTTTATTAATGATCTGACTTGGTGCATTTTTTATAACTAGTTATAAAGAAACAGATGAAGAAAATATTTATCTTTTCAAACTTTTAGGTGCTGTTGCATTTATGAGTGTTGTTACTATATATTTTATTAATTCTCTTATTCCATATACTTTTAATAATTTAAAAAACGCTTCATATGAAGAGTTTAAAACATGACAATTAAGTCAAGCTGCATCTATATTTGCATATCATAGTGATTATAAAAAAATACTTTTTACTCTTAATATAGATGAAAATAAAAGAAAAGAATTTTTAGAAGAAAATATAAGTAAAGATATATTAAAAGCAGTAGATAAAATAGAAAAAAAAGATATAAATGAGATTTTTGATATACTTATTACTTTGAAAAGTAATAAAGATTTTAAAATAAGTGCAGAAAAATCACTTGAAAATCTTTATAAAAATATACAAAATCCAAGTGATAAATATAAAAACAAAGAAAAAATATATAGAATTTGAACATTTTTAAAATATAATATTTCAGAAAATAATAATAGACTTTTAGAAGACAGTTTACTTTTTAATTTTTCAGATTATATATTTTGAGAAAACAATAGTATAACAATAGATAGATTTAAAACACTTTGATTAAAATATCTTTTAGTTGATTTAAATGCAGCTACTATCGATCAATCTGAAACGCATGATTTAACAACTAGATATGAAAACCTATTAAAAACTTTTAATTCTAGTAGTTTAGAATTAGTTGAAACAGATAGTATATGTTTAAAAGTTGCTTTAGATAGATATAAAACAACTAAAAAAATAGATGAATATATGATTCTAGCATGAATTAATTATGATTCTTATGATGAAAAATGAGAAAAAATATATAGACAACAAAAGAAACTTTCATGTGCTACATTTATAAATAGTTTATTAGAAGCTAATGCAGTAAATGAAAATGATTTTTCATATTTAATGCCTTATAAAAATTATTTTGAAACAAATCCAAGGTCTGTTGAAAAAATAGATGCTATGATTTGAATGTCATATAAAGTACTATTTAAAATTAAATAAATAAAAAACTTGTAATTTTTACAAGTTTTTTATTTATTTATAGCTAAAAAATTTACAAATTATTAGATATATGGTTTAATATATATAATAATTTATTAATTAAATTTTTATGATTTTTTGAATAGACATAGCAGTATTTATTTTTTTAGTTTTATGTCTTTTACTAGTTGCTATTTTTGAATTTATAAATTGATTTCATGATACTGCGAATGCAGTTGCACCAGTGATATATACAAAATCATTAAAAGCAAGATATGCAGTTTTAATTGCATGAATTATGAATTTCTTATGAGTTTTTTTATGATGAATATGAGTTGCAATGGCTATAATTTATTTATTACCACTCGAAGCAATTAGTTATCAATCAACTTCATTTTGAGTGATTGTTGTAGTTTCATTACTTTTATCTGCAATAATTTGGAATTTTCTTACATGGTATTTTGGTATTCCAGCATCTAGTTCACATTCTTTAATATGAGCTATTTTGTGAGTGACAATTTCTATGTTATTTATTCCTATGAATTGAAATATTCAAATAATACCTAATTGGGCAAAGGCAATTGAAGTAATTGAATCGTTACTTTTTTCACCATTTTTATGATTTGTATTAGCTTCATTAATAATGCTTTTATCATACAAATTTATAAAATGAAGATATTATTTTAGTGCTCCATCAAAAAAACAAAACCATCCTAAAAAATCACTTCGTTTAATTTTGATATTAACTTCAGCTTGGGTAAGTTTTGCTCATTGAAGTAACGATTGACAAAAATGAGTTTGATTAGCCATGCTTATATTGGTTTTACTTGCACCAAATCTTTTTGCAATTAATCCAAATATAAATAAAGAAGAAATAAATAAAAATATAATTTCCATTGAAACAAGTTTAAACTCTATAAATTCAGATTTATTGAATAAATATGAAAAACAAAAATTGGATGAAACTATTTCAAATTTATCAAAAATTAAAACAAGTTTAAATTCTAATTCAGAATTTAATAAAATTGATTTAAGAAGAGATGTTTTAACTCTTAAAAATAATGTAAATGTTTTGAATAAAACTATTTTAAATGATGACTCAAAATTATATTTAGTTTCAATTGTAAATAGTGATTTAGAAAATATAGATATAAAAAAAATAGATACAGATATAACTACAATATTATCTATAATAAATTATGCTCCTATATGGATAATATTACTTATTTCAATATCTTTGTGATTATGAACTATGATATGACGGAAAAGGATTGTAGTTACTATATGAGAAAGAATTGGTAAAATTGATATGAATTATGCAC
>CALMJA010000066.1 GCA_937864295.1 uncultured Candidatus Altimarinota bacterium
ATTATGATAGTTATTTCTCATAGAGTAGTATTTAACTGACCATTTCTTTATTATACTTTGAAAATCTTTTATTTGTTGATATAAAAAGAAATTAGCTAGTATAGAAAAGACAAATATAGTTATTATTGTTAGCATATATTCTCATTAAGTAATAATCTTTTTTGTTTAATCATTTCTAGTTTTTGTTTTGCAATTCTTTTTTTTCTATTTTTATCAATTTTTGTATTTAATGCTTTTTTTTCTTCTAAGCTTAAAGCATTATATCTATCTCTTTTTTGTTTTTTAATTCTTTCTTTGTTTATTTCATAATAACTTTTACTTCTTTCTAAGAGTTTAGTTTTATACTCTGTTTCTTGTGGGATAATTACTCATTTAATAGTAATATATTTATCTTTATAAGCATTATTCCTTTGTATTCTAGTGCAATATTTACAAGTTCATAAATATCTTACTTTTCAATTTCTTTGTCACTTTGTATAAAACTCTGTTAGTTCTCTAGTTATTTTACAAATGTTACAAGTTTTCATTCATTTTCTTTATATAAGTATAATCTTTTTTTGTAAAAAAGGCACTTTCATCTAAATCTCAATCTAAAAATAAACTAAATCTATTCTTATGATAGGACTTCTTTTGATATTCAGAGTTCTTTTGTAATATTCTTTCTCTATTTTTTTGATAATATTCTTTTCTTCTTGCTACTCTTTCATATTGCCTTTCTATTATTTGTTGTGGATCCATTTTATTTCTTTATATATTATCCAATATTTTGAGTTTAAAAAGCTTATATATGTTTCTCTATCTGTCATACTCCAAGCTGTAACAAACTCTGTTATAGTTCTATTTTTATGCCCTCTAAAACTATTATCTCAATTTCAAACTAAATATAATCTAGCAAAATCTAAATATCACTCATATTTACTATTATATACTTTAAAATTTCAAGTGTTAAAATCCTTGATTCAAAAACAATTGCTAGTAGTCTCACATTTATTAGATTTTCAATATCAAGACTCGTAGGCTTCAATTAAACTCATCATAGTTCAACACCTAATAATTACATTTTGAGTAGTATGTATAAAAGTTTCATCTACAAATTCTTTATTTTGTTCATAAACTCTTGTACAAGCCTCAAGCCTTAGACTTCTAGCATAATCTTGATAATTATCCACTCAATAATACTGAAATTCTGGTGGTATATAACTTGCATTACTCTTAGCAAAAAATATAAAGAATATAGCAAAAGATATTATAAATATATATTTTTTCATAAATAATTAGTTAATTTTTAAAAATTTCATCTAATTTAAATCATCTTTTTAACTGACTCCTTATTTTTTCATAATTTAAATTAAATTGTTTACAATTGTCTACTAAACAGTTTCACTTATACATTATATTAGTTGTTTTATTTTTTTGTTGCATTTGTAAAGTAATCCATCTACAATTATCTTTACAATAGTTTCAGTTTACATTAATTCTGTCTATTGTAAGTCATTCTTTATATGTATCTCACATATCATTATAAAAATCTTCAAAAGTTTTCCATTCACATTTTATTCATCTTCATCAGTAATTTTTGTAATATTTATTTGTATTGTTATTACATCTTGTCTTTATTCAATGAAACACTCTATATATTTTAGAGTTAGTAAATCCATGTTTAAAATGTATTTTACCTTTACATTGTTTACACATAGTTTTTCAATTTTTCAAAGTAGTCAAATTCTTAATAATCATATTTCAACAGATACATTTACACTCATATTTTTTGTTTTCTAGTAATCTTATAATTTGTACTTTTCATATATAATCTCAAAGTTGTATTTTTTTTCATTTACTATTTGCTACTTCTTTATTATAACAACCACAGCTTTTTGTCTTTCATTGCCTTAAATTAGATAGGTGGAAATCTTTTATATTTCAACAATCACACTTGCATTTAACTATATAAGAATATCTTTTATGTCATAAAACTTCTAAAATGACTAACCTATTATATCTTAATCAAACTACATCTATCATTTTGTAAAAATAAATATATAAAATATATAGAGTATTGTACTTATAAAATTAATTAATCAAAATAAAAATAAATAAGTATATATAAAATCATATTTTTTATTTGGGCAATATACATATCATTCAGATTCTAGTATAATTTTTTTCAAATCAATAGTTTTATTCATATTTAAGCTTTTAGCTTGGTTTTTACTTAGTATCATATTTGTATAGTTAAGATTTATTTTTGTTTTTGTATTCTTTTTAACTTATCAAGCAAGTGATGTCTTCTTATAAACACTGCTTGTTTTGTTATATTTAGCATTTTAGCTAGTCAAGGGTCTGTTAGTCCCTTATATTCTTTTTGCATATCTTTAAGCTTATTTATTTCACTTTTAAGATATTCTTTTCTTTCTAGTATTTTATAAAGTTCTAGTTCTTCTTTACTTAGATATTTCTCCATAGTTTTCCATAAATTCTAAATTTAATGGTTGTAAATCTTGTTCTAAAACTAAGATTTTAATCAATTTTCTAATTTGTTCTTCTGTTATAGTTGATAAAACATTTTTCCAATACATTTTTTCATCTTCTGTTATATTAGAAGTTTCTAATAATTCTATAACATAGTTTTCAGTTGCTTGTCTATTTTCTTTCATCTTATTTATTTAAAGATTTAAAAATTTCAATACACTCTAAATGTGCCTCTGCTAAATTTCTCCCTGTAACATAGAATTTCTTAGATAATTGAAATCCTTTTTTTGTTGCTTTTATTCTCATATATAGTAATTAAAATATAAAGTGTAGTTATCTCTAACTAAATTAAGTTTACCATTTATCTTTTTAAATGTCAAAAAAATGATAAGTAAATGTTAAAAAGGCTATAATAAGCCCTTTTATTTTGTTCAATTTTGTATACAAGATTTATACAACTTCTTTAAATTCTCATTTTTCTAATTTATAAAAAACATCTTCTTTTAGTATTATTCAATCAATTTGTTGTGATTTTACACAAGTACAAATTCAATCATTATTAT
>CALMJA010000067.1 GCA_937864295.1 uncultured Candidatus Altimarinota bacterium
AAGAATTGGTAAAACTGATATGAATTATGCACAAGCTACAACTAGTGCTTTAATAACAGCAATTACTATTACATTAGCATCTAAATTTCATCTACCTGTAAGTACAACTCATATTTTATCTTCAAGTGTTGCTTGAACTATGAGTGTATGACCAAATAAATCTTGAGTAAGAGGTTCTACTGTTAAAAATATATTACTTGCTTGGGTTTTAACTCTACCAATTACTATATTTCTATCATGATTTATATTTTTATTTTTATGGTTTATTATAATTAGATAAATAAAAAAAGAGCAATTGCTCTTTTTTTATTTATCTAATTTTTCTTTTAATAAACTAGATTTATATATATCTTCTTTAAAAGGTTCTATTCTAATTATTTCTATATCTAAATTATTTTCTTTTAAGTAATTTTCTAAATCATTACTAAATCATTTTTGATCATAACCTAAACAAATAACTTTTGGTAAATACATATCTATCCATTTTAATGGATTTTCTTCATCTCAAGTAGATACAATATCAGAAATTTTTAATTCTTTTATATGAGAAATTCTTTCTTCAATAGTATATAATGGTCTTTTACCTTTAAATTTTTCTATATTTTTATCAGTAGCAAGAATAGTTACAAGTATATTTCAATATTTTTTTGCTTCACTTAAAAAATATTTATGTCATTCATGAACTAAATCAAAAGTACCAAATGTGAGTATATAATTATTTTTTTCTTTTATTTCTTTTGTATCAGATTTTATTTGGTTTTTTAATTCTTCAAAACTTTCAAAGGTTTTATTTTCTCTTATTTTTTCAAGTATAATTACTTCTATTTCTTTATCGTAAATACTTTCGTTAAAATCAAATATAAAACTCTCAAATAAGGCTTTTGTATTGTTTGCACTTCAAGCTCCTGCATAAATTTTAGAATCAATAACTACATTTATTTTATATGTTCAATCTGAAATCAAATCTTTTTCTAGGCTTATATTTGCTGTAGGGAATCATATAGTTCTACCTATTTGATTTCATTTTATCACAACTCACCTTATTTTTTTTATCATAATTTATAAATTATGAAATAAAATTTAACTTATTTTTTTTCTTTCACTTAGTAAATTTAAACCTGATAATGCATAAGTAGAGCTTATTCTAGCTTTTACTTGTTCTTCATTTTCACATGTTAAAATTCAATTAATATAAGCTGTAGAAGTATTGTCTTCTATACTTATATTCATAATTCCTCTTGCAGATTCTCAAGCTACCATTTCATAATGAGTAGTTTCTCATCTAATAACAACTCAAAAACAGATAATTAAATCTGGATTTAATTTTTGTTTTACAAGTTTTACAAAAGCAGGGATTTCATAAGCACCAGGTACTAGAAATTTTTCTACATTATTAAATCAGTTATCTTTCAATAATTTTTCGTTTACATCTTCTAGAGCTTTTGTAAAATCTCTATTAAATTCAGCACTTACAAAAACAATTTTAATATTTTTATTTAGATTTGAATAATCTCAA
>CALMJA010000068.1 GCA_937864295.1 uncultured Candidatus Altimarinota bacterium
TAGTATTAAAGCTATTTTTTATACTAAAAATAGCACACATTTTTTACATTAACCCTCTTTTATTATAAATTCATTTGATAATCCTTTTGATAAAAGAAAATTTAGTTGATATTTGGATTTAAGTTTTATAAAAGATTTTGCTTCGTCTCTAATAACAAAAAAAGACTAATTTTAAATTAGTCTTTTTTTGTTATTCAAAATTTACTTCAGGAGCAACTTCTGCTCAAGTTTCACTTTCAAATAATGATTTTTTTTCAAATCCAAAAATAGAAGATACTATATTGTTTGGAAACACTCTTACAAATGTATTAAATTGTTGAACTGATTCATTGTATCTCATTCTTTCTGTTGAAATTCTATTTTCTGTTCATTCAAGACTTACTCTTAAATCAGCAAAAGCTTGATTTGATTTTAAGTTTGGATAATTTTCTGTTACCATTAATAATCTAGATAATGCTTGTGAAATACCAGTTTGTTCTTGTTGAAATTCTGCCATTTCTTTAGCATCTGCTACATTTACATTCATTTTTGTTGCACTAGCACGAGCTTGTACTACAGCTTCAAGAGTAGATTTTTCAAAATTTGCTTCTCATTTTACAGTATTTACTATATTTGGAATTAAATCCATTCTTCTTTGATATTGATTTTCTACTTGTGCCCAAGCAGTGTTTACTCATTCTTCCATAGTTACCATAGAATTATATTTTCAAAAAAATAGAGAAAATATACCAACTAGAATTACAGCTATAATTCATAAAACTCACCATTTATTCATAATATATAAATTATAAAATTAAAATAAAATTTTACCATTTTCAAGAACTTCATCATCATCCGAAACCTCATCATCAAAATCATCCAAAACCTCATCATCTAGAGCCTCATCATCATATACCTCATTTTCATAATTTTCAGCTTAATCAAAATATAACTCAAAATAGCCATGTAAATGCATTTATAAAAATAAATTGAATTCATTCTATTAAGTAGTAAGCTAGAGGTAATGTTATTATATATCAAATTATTAAATATAAAAATATTTTTTTATATTGTTTTTGATTATATATTGGTTTAAATATAAATGATCAGCTAAAGAACGCTATCATTAACAAGATAATTAAAGAATCATCATGAATTGGTTCATTTTTTTGACTTGAAATAATACTTGTATCTCAAGAAAATGCTTTATCAAAATCATTTAATGCTCAAATAATTCAGTCTTTGTATTTTGCTTCTCTAAAAAGTATGAAATTGTTTTCTCAAATTCTATTTGTAAGTATATCTGGTAAAACTCATTCTACTCAATAACCTGTAGATATGTTCCAAGATCTATCTTCTATTGCTATAAGAATAACAACTCAGTTATCTTTATCAGCTTTTCAAACTCCTAACTCATGTCATATTTGAGTTCATATGCTTGATATATCTTCTCAATCAGTACTATTTATAATTATAGTAAGTATTTCTGTTGTGTATTTTGTTTTAAGTTCTTCTATTTTTTGTTCTATTTCATTTTTTTCTTCACTATTTAATACTCAAACTTTATCTATAACATAAGAATTTATAGTTCATAAGTTTTTTATATCAAAGGCTCATACATTAGAAAAAATACTAAATAAAACTAACAAGAATAAAAATATTTTTTTCATATTTTTTTTATTATATTTATTAGTTTATATTATATATTAAAAATCAATAAGTAAATAAATAAAAAATAACTTTTTTTACTTATTTATAAAAGAATATTGCTATTTAGTCAATTCAAAATTAGTAAAATTATTTATCTTTTCTCAATTAGATTTTGATATTTCTTATAAAATTTGTATTATTTGCACATAATAATTTATAACTCATGGTTTATGAAAAAAATTATACTTACTGTTTTTCTTTTTATTTCATTTTTTATTGTAAGTAGTTTTGCAAATGCTGCTACTGAACTTAAAAAAGTATTATGGATAGTTACTGATTCTTCTGGTGTTGAATGGTGTGATTTTCCTTTTGCCAATGAATCAAGTAATGATACTACAGTGTCTGCAATAAAGAAAAAAGATGGATATGTTCAATGTAAAGTTTATTGATTATGATCTACAACTTCATCAACAATTGAAAAATATAAAATTGCTTATCCAAATGGTAAAGCTTTGATTGATGGAACTGAAATATGTATAGAAAAATGATTAGAAGTTTCTTGTGAATCTTGAGAAGAAGCTGAACCTATAAAAGAAGAAGTTACTCCAACTGAAGATACGAGTTTAGAAGATACAAGTTTAGAAGATGATGAATTAAATGGTTCATGAACAGAATTATGAACATGAGTTTTAGATGAAAATATAGAAGAAATTATTGAAAATACTTGAAGTTTAGATAATTCTTGATCATTAGATGTGCAAACATCAACTTGAACAGTTACTTGAAAATGTATGTCTAATTGAGTTGAGGTTGATTGTGGAGAAGCTATAGGTTGAATTTTTGCAATGTGAGCAAAAATTTTACTTATACTATGAGTTGTAATGTTCATATTTTTTATTTTTTGGTTATGGATGTTTATCCATGCTATTTCAAATAAAATTCCAAATAAATTTTTATGGATTATTATTTTAATATTTCTTTCATATCTTTGAGCAATAATTTATTATTTTGTTGTAAAAAGAAAATTTGCTGAAGCAAAAATAGATGCTGATAGTGAACTTATGATATAATAAAAAGACTAGAAATTCTAGTCTTTTTTATATTTTTCAAATACTCTGGCTACATCTTTATGAGATATTTCAAAATCTATATTATTTTCTTTAAATATTTCATTAAATCTATCTGCAAATGATTGATTTCATAAATCTATTTCTAATAGTTTTTGATATGATTCTACAGATATCATGAAAAAATTTTCAAGTAAATATATAAATTTTTCATATTTAAATTTAAAATTATTAAATTTATTTTCATCAAAATTAGTTTTATCTATGGTATGATTTTTTATAAACCAAGATAAAAATAAAGCTTTTCTTTTATCTTGTTCTTCTTTATTTTTTGCTACTAAGCTTGCTGGTTTCTCTCTCAATTTATAACTTTGAGAAGTTTTGTTTTCTTTTTGATCTTTTAATTTCCAATTTAAAACTCATTTTAAAAACATTTGCAAAGAATTATGTTTTTTATAAAAATATGCTTCTTCTCAATATTTATCATATATTTCATTTATATGCTTTATAACTCAATCAAGAGATAAATTATCTTCTCTATATAATTTATTTATATATTGTATTGGATCTATTTTTTCTCAAAAATGTTTAGATAATATTTCTTCTAATTTTAATATCTTATCAAGTAATTTTAGATGATTTTTTCTTCTAAATTTACATACTTGCATATATTCTTCTATAGATTCTTGTCTTTCAATGAAATCTTTTAGATTTAATATTGGTTCTTTTTCTTCTGAATTATCAATATCGTTTTTTAATTCATCCATAATTTATAATTATATATTATGTTTATATAATAATACATAGTTATAATTTTGTAAAATAATTTTGCATTAAAAATCCCCACCATAAAATGGCGGGGGGATTTTTATTCAGCGTCAAATCTAGCCAGTTGGCATTGATCTATCACTTGAATAATTTTTTGTGGATACTCCTTGTCTTCGGCATAAGTCCTAGCAAGAGTAGTCACAATTTGTCCTAAATCACTTTCTCCTTTTTCAAGTTTGTTACGTAATTTCCCATAATATTTTTTTGAATTAAGATTATGGAAATATTTAAAAACACTTTCTATTGTTGAACCAAAGGTAAGTACTTTCCTTTTAAAAGATAAACCAAAGTGGTTTTTTTTGTACCTTGCAGCAGGACTTGTTCCGTTTCCGGTTTCAAGTACAGCTTGAGCAAGAACAATAGAAGTTGGCATATTTCTTGACGCTACACCACTGGTTTCTTCTTTTACTTCTTCAATCAAATCACCCATCTTTTCGATATAGTTATAATCGCAAGAGAGTGCCGTTTGTGAGACAAAAATCAAGAGGGAAGTCAAGATGTATTTAATTAACTGCATCCGGGAAAAATCTCCATAAAATTAGGCGGCCATATGATATAATAAATGATATCATTTGCAAATTTTTTTTCAAAAAAAATAAATACTTTTTAAGTATTTATTTTATTATATATTTATCTAATTATGTTTGTTAAATCTCTTAATTTATATTCTATTTTTCAGTGTTCAGGAAGCTCTATAAGTATAGTAGGTATATTGTAGTTTTCATAAATATATGTTTCCATAGTTCATGTATATTCAGCATTTCATCATTCATTTATTTCATATTCTTTGATTTTTTGTTTTTTTATATAATCATTTTCAAAATCTATATCATATTTATATGTTGGTAATATATTTGAAATTTGATATCAAAAATCAATAACTTTTTTATCATCTATAGAATTATCTGGTATAAAAAGTATATTTCATTTAGAATGAAGAGATATAATTTTATTAAATTTATACTTATTTAAAGTATCAATTATTACTTTTGTCTCTGATTCACTTTCACATCAATTTGTTGCAGTTTTTACACTAAGTCAGTTTTTTATAAATGTCTTATCTTCGAAATTTTTTGTACAAAAATTTCTATTTAAATCAACATTATTTGAATTTACTCTTCATTCTATAAATGCATCATATTTTATAGGACTATTTTTGTAATATTCAAGTCATTCAGGATTTATAGTAGGGATTATAAACCATCAAGTAATTCATTCTTTTTCGAATTCTTTTGCTAAATAAGTAGCAGTTTCATAAGTTCAGTATTCGTATCAACCATGAATATTTGAAAATATTCAAAAGTATCAAGCATTTGGATTTCAACTATAATATGCATATATTGGTGCTCATCATTTTGAATATCAAAGTATTATTTTTTTTACTTGTTTATAATATATTTCTAACTCTATAGTTGTTTTATTAAGGGAATAATCAACTACTTTTTTTATGTTACTTATATTTTGATTTTCAGTTTTGTTTATTTTTTTTAGTTCATTAGATAATTTTCTATATATAATTTGTTTTTTTTCTAAATCATTAGTTAGAGTTTTATTTATTATATTATCTAAATTTTGCTGTAATTCACTTCATAAAAATGTTTTATTTTGAATAGTTATTTCTATATTGTCTAATTCGTTTTGGTTTCAAAAAACTATTTGAGGAGACAATAATAAAATAATTATTATAAGTATTTTTTTCATTTATAATTTTAGGAGAGTTAAAATTTGGCTCCAGTTTATATAAAAATATATTATTTACCACTTTTTTATAAAAAAAGTCACCTTTTTTAGATTTATCGTTATAATAATTACAAGCCTTAAAAAAATTTAATTATTAATTATTTTTTATGAAAAA
>CALMJA010000069.1 GCA_937864295.1 uncultured Candidatus Altimarinota bacterium
TTTACAAATTTCTTCAATTCTTTTTTGATTCATGTTTTTATATATTAAGTTTTTTTATGAAAACATAATTATATATTTCCTATCAAAAGTCAAGTTTTCCCTTTCTCTCAAAATCGTGATTTCTAGTAAAGACGTTATTCTCTATTTTACGATAAACTGCATGTCCTCTAATGTTTCAGGGTTGGTGTGTTTGATTTCCCTATTGATTAGCTCTTTAATGTTTATGTTCTGCCAAATATCTAGCAGTGTTTACATTTCTTACAGTCATGAATTGGTACAATTTATGACTTATTATCTTATTCAGATGACTTTTATGATAATTTTCTCTATTAATATTCCAATAAATTGCACCTTTAACATAACGAATATCTATAAATTCCTTTTTAACAGGCAATTCGTCAATTGTTTTCTTTGTGTCAATTTCTGGAAATAAATATGCCACATCAGATCTTTGTGAGGAATTGTTTTCCCATTCCCTTGGTATGGCATCTGCAATTTTTTTCATTTCTTTCTCTGTTTTGATGAGGAAAGGAATTTCAAAATCAAATTCTTTTTTCAATCTATCTTCGATTTTTTTCAAAATGTCTTTTTGATTATCTTTTGACTTAAAAATAACATTTCCTGAATTGATATAGGTTGAAACATTAACGCAACCAATAGAATCAAAGATCGTCTTGAGTTTCTTCATGTCAACTCTGCGTTCTTTTCCAGCATTTATTCCTCTGAGCAATGCGATGTGTTTCGTAAATAGCATACTTTCTTTAATGTATATAAATAATTCGTTTTCTGGAATAGAGTGAAAGAAAACGTTCGCTTCTATGAGATGTTCTTCATAGCTTTAGCGAAGAAGAATATAGGAGAGCAAAGTGCAACGAGCGAACCTCATAGAAGCTGTTGTCAGACCCGAGCCAAGTATGAGCGAGAATGCAATGTGGGTTTATCGTACATTTTTATCTTTTTTCTTTTACTTTATTACTCTGCATATTTTACTTTTATTAAAACAAGATTTTTTTCATCTTTTAAAATGGAAGAGGGGTAGGGGGGAATTCCATTTATAAGATACCTTATTATATTTGCCAATACCATTTACTGTGTGTGGTTTTTAATAATTTTTTTAATCATTTTACAACATCGTCTTCTCATTTTAAATTAAGAGTATTTCATCATATTTTTTTAAATGATTCACAATTTCTGATAGAATCATCAATTAAATATGATAAATTAATTTGAGAATTATATTTATTAAGATAATGATTATATATATCATTTTTAAAAAATCAATGTTCTGAAGAGTTAAAAATTCAATCGAAAATTTTAAAATATTCTCTATTGTATTTAAGAGTATATCTGGAAAAACAATCCATATTATCAGTAACAAGTACAATATAATAATGTTTTTTTAGTTTTTTTAATAAATTTAATATATTTTCTGATAAATCTATTTTTTTACAATCTTCTACAAGTGTATTATATATGTATTCGTAATCTAAGTTTAAATTATTTGATATATATTTACAAATTTCGCTTGAGCTAAATTTTCATACCATCCAATCTTTTACTATATTTATATTTTCTTTAAATAAATAATTATTAATAGATTTATATGTGTTATTGTCTTTAATTTCAAGCGAATGCCAAAAATTTTTATATGATATAACTCAATTGAAATCAATAAATAATATATTTTTATTCTTTTCCCATTTTTTTTTTCATTTTTTATAAATAGTAATTTTTCCTTTAATTATATCTAAAATATTTTTGTCAATTTTTGAAGAATTTATAGTATTCATATAATATCAATAGTTCGCTTCATTTATCTCAATTTTATCTAATAATCATATATCAAATTTTTTAGGTAATATCTTAAATTGATCTAATTTGTTAATTTGACAGAAATCAAACATTGTTCTAATACATTTTTCGCATTCTCAACAATTATATTTGTTATTAAAATTTTTCCAACAAACTCTTAAATAATTGTAGATATCATCATATTTTGAAATAAATTCAATTTTTTTCTTTCTGGGAATTCAATTTCAATAGTGAATAAAATTATTAATTCAATCTCACCATAAATAATCTAGATTTATATGAGATCACCAAGGATAACATATATTATCTTCCATCCAGCTTGAAATATAATATGATTCATAATCGTTTATTAATAATCAAATACTTGCTAGTCAAGAACCAAAAATATAATTCCAGCTACAAAATTTTTCAGTAAAATTTCTTAAATTTGTTTCAATAATAATTTTATTATAATTATTTTTAATGCATAAATTATTTATTTTTTCTTTCACTAAATTAAATAATTCTTTATCATTGTTTTTTATATCAAATCAGTTTATAAATATTAAATCTTTTATACTATTTTTATATAATGTATAAAAGGAATCAACTCATAAACTAAAAAATAAAGCCTTATTATTCCTTTTTTTTAAGTTATTTTTATTTTCATAAATTCTTAAATTATTTATATTTAATATGAAATTTTTGTTATACCATTTATTATATAATATATTAATTTTAGATAAATTCTCTATTATATTTTTAGATATCTGATATCAGTTTAGATCTATATTATTTTCAGTGTAATATCATATATTGAAAAATATTGGCATTATAAAATCCACCAACAAAATTTCTTTATTTGTTATATAGTTAGTGTTAATTTTATAATAAAAATTATATTTCTTATTGTTAATGTTAAAAAAAATCGTAATCTTAGAAATTCATCATTTCAAATTTAATATTTTAATATTATTTAATTTTATCATATTTTTTTATGAAGTTATAAATAAAACATTTTTTAAAATCTATATTTACTTTTTTTATATGAGAGGATATTATATTATCAATATTATATTTATTAGTTTTTCTTATGTCTATAATATTTAATTTTGTATCGGTTATTTCTTCAAGTCATTTAAATTTTCATATTTCATAATCATTTCTTCATATCATAATAGATGAAATATTATGTTTAAGCGAAAAAACTCATCAATGATATCTTGTAGTAATTATTTTATTCATCTTTCTAGTAATTTCTTCAATTACTTCTTCATATGGCAAATTAAATTTCTTAAAATCTATTATTTCATAATTTATATCTTCAAAATTTTTCATAAAATCTATATCGTATCATAACTTATTATCAAAAACATGTGGAATAATTACATATTTTACATTTTTATATTTATTATTAATTCAATTTATAAGTTGTTTTAATGTTTTAATTAATTTTTTTTTATTTTCACCATTATGTAATGATAATCATACATAGTAAAAATATGAATTAAGTTGAAAATTTATACTCAACTTATTTTTTGATAGAAAAACATCATCGTAATAATATCTTATTTTGTCATAATATTTATCTTTTATATATTTTTTTGAAAATGATAAATCTCTTAATCATATGATTTTAACATAATTTAATATATAATTAATAAGAAAATTATCAATAAATCACTTAATAGGTCATATTGTTTGTCAAGATAAAAAAACTTTTTTAGAAAACCTTTTTGAAAAATAAGTTATTAAAAAACGATAATATAGATGTCAATTCCATATACTATTTAAATTTCATCATCAAGAAATTATGATTATATCAACTTTTTTAATCGTTTCTATTATTTTTATAATTTTTGAATTTCTATTAAAAAAATAATAAAAAAATATTAATAAAAATAATTTTATTATTTTAAATTTGCTTTGGAAATTAATGTCTGATATTTGATTTTTATAATTCGTCTTTATGCCTCTTGAAGATAAATACAAATCATATCAATGCTTGTTTAGATAACTATAATTATATCTAAACATTGCTTCATCTCAGATATGATAAAATCAATCTTTTCAAGTTCCAATATCTCATATTAAAAATATTTTTTTCATTTTATCTTTTGATAATATCAATAAATTTATTGGAAACATGATCTATTACTTTCTCTAAATCATCTCTTCAATTATTCTCAATAATTTCATATTCAATATTTTTTAGTAAATCATTATCTTCTATGATACTAAATAAGTTATTATATAAAGAATTTAAGGTGTTTTCGTCTGTAAAAAAGTGCTTTGTTTTTCAAAATCTTTCATTAATTCTTTCTTTTGCAATATTTGGATTTGTTTTTAAAAAGAAAATAAAATCAGGTAAAATTATTTCTCAGGAACTTATTAATAAATCGATTTTGCTTTTTAATACTTCATAATTGTTATATTTACTTAAATCTTTCAAAGCCAACTCAGTATACAATAACGTTAAAAAAGTTCTTTCTATTATAATATCTTTACTACTTAATATAGAAGAAATTATTTGTTTGTTTTTTCTTATTTCTAACTCTAATAATAAATTATGATTATTATTTAAGGATTCATTGTTATTTATATCAACATCTGGAAAACTTTCGTCTATATTCAAAAAATTAAATGATTCTCAAATATGAATTAATCATAATTTATTAGCAATTCTTTTTGCAATAGTTGTTTTTCAGCTACCACTTATTCATTCAATAGCTATAATTTTATTTCATCTATTCATGTTCTGTTTTGTTTTTTATAGAAGTAAAAAATCATAATTTGTAAAACAAATATTTAAATAAAGATATTGTCAGTGGTGTACTAACAATAAAAGGGATTAATGTCGTTAAAAAGAAATAATGTAATTTAATTTCTTTAATTATATGCTTTTTATATAGCCAAATAATAAAAACATAATAATGTAAAAAATATATAAATATTGATATTAATCATATAATAAAATTATCTGTTGCAATTGAATATAAAACAATAAAATATAAATAATATGATGTAATAAACCATTGAAGAGAATTTTTAAATCATTGCAAAGTATAAAATATTAATTTTATAGAAACCTTTTTATTAAATTTTTGAATATATGATTTAGGATATTGATAGTATTCTATTAATCAAAAGAACCAGGATATTATTTGTTTAAACCAAGCATGAAAAGTAGTTGGAGTATCTCAAAATTCATATTGAGTTAAGCTATATACTTTCTCATTTTCTAATGATAAATAAAATCAAAAATGCAAATCTTCATTTATAGTATCTTCAGGAAGCATTTTATATTGAAAATATTTCTTTAATTTAATTATTAGTCAATGTCATACTATGTGATATAATTTATATTTAGATATATATCTATTAAATAATATTCTATATTGTTCTTCAACTAAAGTCCATCTTGATTGATAAATAGATATAGCTTTTTGAAAATTATTAATTTTATTAAAATTTTCTACAAATAGGGTACTTTGCAATAAAATATCTTCTCATTCGTTTATTTTTATAAATATTTCAAAAAGATCTTCTTTTTTGATTCTAGTATCTATATTTATTAGGTGAAAATAAGCATTATTAATATCAGTTTTTAATGTGTTTTTAATATAATTCACAGCATAATTTACTTGATGTGCCATAAATCATTTTGTATCTGCTTCAATAATTATAATATTTTCTTTAATATATTTCTTTGCTAATTTAATTGTTTTATTTATTCATACTATATCTCTTTCTTTTGATGTTCAAACCACAATTAAATATATATTTTTTGAATTTCAAATTAAATTATTATAGAATTCAATTGTTCTAATTATTGTCTTTTCTTCTTTATAAACAGGTAAGATAATGAAATATTTTATATTAGAATTTAATTCAGTTTTATTGTAAACTTTTTTTGATCTTAAGATTATAATTAATAAAATTATTAATCTGTATAATCAAAATAGAATTAAAACATAAATTAAAATATCTAAGTTCATATTGAATTGTTAATTTTTAAAACCCCTCATAAAAATAAAAAATCTTGTTTTGTTCCTTATTTTATGCAGAGCGTTCCTTATAAAAAAAAGATAAAAATGTATGTCTGACAACGTT
>CALMJA010000070.1 GCA_937864295.1 uncultured Candidatus Altimarinota bacterium
GTTAGCTGTTGCTACAATAACTTCATTATTAATTTGATTAAATTATTCATATGCAGATGTATTTAAAAAATCATATGATGTTTATAATCAATCTAATCATTTTTTTAATCCTTTGGTAAATATAAAAAATATTTGATATTCAACTGATTTTTGAAAATGAATTTTTGAAAAAACAAATTTAGAAGTAAATCTAGATTTAGATAAAGTTTCTATTATTTGAAATTTTTTGACATTAAAAGAGAACCAAAATTTAGATTTAGGTGGTATTGTAAAATGATATTGAGTAGATTTAGTTTCAGATTTTTTAAAAGAAAAATGATATAGCGATTTTATAATAAATGCATGATGAGATATTTATTTATATTGAAATAATTCAGCTTGAAAAACTCCTGTTGTTTGAATCGATAGTCCATTTAATAGTAATGAACTTTTTGCAACTTTGGAAATAAAAAATAAATCTATTTCAACATCTGGTACATACAAAAGAAAATGGGAATTAGAAAATGAAAAATATCATCATATATTAACTCCAGAAACAAATACTAATAATAATGAAATAATTAGTATAACTCTTATTTCAGATAAATGTTATATTTCAGATTCATATGCAACAGCATGTATTGCAATGGGGATTGAAAAATCTCTTGTTTTTTTGCAAGAAAAAAATATAGATTGATTTTTAATTTGAAGTGATTGAAATATATATCAAACAAAAAATTTATCATCATATAATATAGAAATTATATAATAAATTGCATTTTATAAATCCCTTAAAATATTTTATACTTGCTATTTCTTAGTTTTTAGCTATACTTTTTATAGTGAGAAAAATTATAAAAAAAACTATGAAAAATAAAATAATAAAAAGTAATTTAGTATATGAAGCAAATCATGGCTGGCTTAGATCTCGCCATATTTTTTCTTTTGCAGAATATTTTGATGCTGAAAATAGTGGATTTTGAAATATGAGAGTATTTAATGATGATTATATAGCTTGAAATTCAGGTTTTTGACTTCATCCACATTCAAATATGGAAATTTTAACTATTCTTTTGGCTGGTGAAATAACTCATGGAGATAATTTATGAAATAAAAAAACAATTAAAGCTTGAGATTTACAAACTATGTCAGCAGGAACTTGAATCTTGCATAGTGAAGAAAATTTAAGTGATGATGAAACTCATCTTTTTCAAATATGGTTTACACCACTTCATTTATGAAACAAACCAAATTATAGAGATTTTAAAGTATATTTAGTGAAAAATAAATTAAATTTATTTGCTTCAAATAATAAAGATGATGTAATCTGATACCTTGATAGTGATGTAAATGTTTATAGATGATTGTTTGAAATAGGGCATAGTTTTGATTATCAAATCAAAAAAAGAAGAGGTTTATTCTTATATGTAAATAAATGAGAATTAGAAATTGATTGAGAGATATTAAAAGCATGAGATCAAATTAGATATACTGCAGGTTGAACTTACAATTTTATTTCAAAAACTGATTGTGATTTTGTAGTTATAGATGTAAAAATATAAAAATATAGAAATATATTTTTATTTTTTTATATTTAATTATACTATTTTAAATTTAATTATTAAACAAGTTTTATGAAGAAATATTTTTATTTTTGAGAAGAAGTTAGTGGATATAATGTAAGAGTTTTAAATGAAAGAGAGGTAAGAGCAGGAGCTTGAATTATGTTTTTATTTGCAATTATATCATTTCTTGTTAGTTGTATAACTGGTAATTTTTTAAGTACAAAAATTATAATTATAGTTTTTTTGCTGGATTTTTTTATAAGAGTAATACTAAATCCAAAATTTTCTCCTACTTTGATTTTGGGTAGATTTTTTGTATCAAATCAAACTCCAGAATATGTTTGAGCACCTCAAAAAAGATTTGCTTGGTCTATGTGATTAGGATTGGCTATATTTATGTTTATTATGCTTGTTATAAATAATATAATAAATCCAATAACAATGCTTGCTTGTGTTTTATGTTTATTTTTATTATTTTTTGAAACAGCTTTTGGTATTTGTTTAGGTTGTAAAATGTATAATAAATTTCATAAAGAAAAAGCAGAACTTTGTCCAGGTTGAGTTTGTGAAATAAAACAAAAAGAGGAGATTCAAAAAATAAGTAATATTCAAATTTTAATTTTAATTATATTTTTTATATTATTATTTTTTATATTTAATTTAGATTTTTTGAAATCAAAAAATCCTATTAGAAATAATACTCAAAATTCAGAATTACAAAATAAAGGTTCTTTTGGGTGAATTAAAAATTGCATGAGTAGTTGTGGTAAATAAAAAAAGAAACTTTAAAGTTTCTTTTTTTTTTTATTTATTTTTAAATAAATCGATTTCTATTGAGTTTTTATCATCTGTATATATTCATAAATCATTTTCTTTAATATATTTTTTATATCAATCTATTTTTTTGTTTGTCATTACAAAATTTGTTTTTATTGTCTCAGCAGAATATTGATTCACATCTTTATAATAAACTTCAGAAAATGCTTTTTCCATAGTATTTTGTAATTTTATTGAGAAATCACTATCTAATTTATTGTCTGTAATCATATTTATATATATATTATCTGACAATTTTCTTAGTCATTCAAAAAATTCTAAAGTTAAATTTTGAGCAGATAAACTATTTCATACATATACATCTATAACTATTGCATCATATTTTTTATTTTGTTTTAAGGAATCTGTTATAAAAAATCTAGAAGGTGTAACTATAAAATTTATTTTTTCACTTAAGTCTTTCTTTAAAAAATAATTTTCAGCTATTTCTTTTAAACTACTATCTACATCTACTACATCTATATTTTTTACAAAATTTTCTTTTGATAATTCATTTGGAAGTGTAAATCATGCAGCTCATATAATAGCTATATTTTCGTATTTTTCTTTTATTAAATTCTTTTTAATTTCGATTATATATTTAAAAAAACTTTCATTTGTATTTAAATCAATTCCTGATGCATATCACATATTTTGAAGTAGAATTCTTCTATTATTTTCATCATTAAATACTATTATATTATGATAAGAATTTGCTTCTTTAAATAAGATATTTGATTTTAATACTTCTTTAGCAAATACAAAAGTACAAGAGAAACTTAGAACTATCATTGCTAAAATAATTGAAAAATTTATTTTTTTAAAATTTATTAATGATAAGATTATTGCAATAAATGAAAGTATTATTGAGTTTATACTTGCTGATTTTTCTACTCATATATATGAAAATAATATTGTAGAAGTTGCAACTGATCAAAGAAAAGAACCAATAGTTGAGAAAAAAAGAAGTTTTCATATTTTTTCTCAAGTATTATCTCATTTTAACAACTCTGATAATAAAGGTATTGTTTGACTTGCTAAAAATACAGGTATAAAAAATAAAAAAAATGATGATATTAAAATAGACCAAAAATAACTTCAAGTTTTTTCTATAAGTAATTCTAGTATGTATATATCGATAACAAATGTAAAGAAAAAATAATATGCACTTGCTATAGCTAAATTAAAAACTATTTTATTTTTAATATATGAAATATCTTTATTTTTACTATTTTTTCATCAAATATAATATCAATATGAAAGTGCTAAAAGTATTACTCATAAAATAATTGATGTAGATATAGAATTTGTTCATACTATTGGAGTAAAATTTCTAATAGCAATTATTTCTATTGATAGTGTAGTAAATCATTCTAAAAACGATATTATATATATTAAAAATGCCATTTTAAGTTTATTATTGGATAATGTTTTCATTATACTTAAAAACAAAAAAATAAAACCTTAAATAGGTTTTATTT
Source organism: uncultured Candidatus Altimarinota bacterium (assembly GCA_937864295.1). Lineage (GTDB taxonomy): Bacteria > Patescibacteriota > Gracilibacteria > BD1-5 > UBA6164 > JABWCI01. Next base: position 3,842 of record CALMJA010000070.1, read on the forward strand.
TTTTTACTTTGTGAATTAATTTTTCTCAGCATACTTTACAATAATTTGCATCATATAGATTTTCTTTAGAATTACATCTTGGACAAGCTTCTTTATATCTTTCTTTCTCCATTTTATTTTTTTGAGCTACTTCAAAAAATACTAACACTGTAATAGATGAAATCATAGCTATAACCATTGGTCATATAATAATTATTAGAGATCATACAATTTTTCAAAGAGTTGTAACAGGATACACATCTCAATATCAAACTGTTGCCATTGTTACTATTGCCCACCAAAGTGTATCAGGAATAGACTTAAATCCAGGATTTACACTTCATTCTATGTAATACATAAAAACAGAAGCAAGTAATAATATAATTGATACTAGTATAAATCATATTTGGTATTCTGCTTTATAATTTTTTACTCATGCTATTATATGAACTATACTTTTAAAATGTCTAAGTAATTTAAATATTCTAAATACTCTTAGTATTCTCAGCGCTTTTAAAACTGTTAAATCAAGTAATCATTCAAATAAAACTTGTAGAAAAAATGGTAAAAATGATAATAAATCTACTATATTCATTATTTTGAACATATGTCATATTTTTTTTCTTGCATTAAATAAACGATAAAAATATTCAGTTGCAAATATAGAAGATATGATTCAATCAATGATAAAAATCTCATTTGAAAAAATTGTTTTATTATTTCAAACTGATTCAAAAATTATAATTCATACTGAAAAAAGTATAAGAAATATAATTATAAGATTTAAAGTAACTCATAACTTATTATTTGTATCATCCAAAATATTTCTAGGTTTTTCTAGTTTTATTTTTTTTGTTTTTATTTTTTTTCACTCTATGTGAAGAATTGATTTTATGAAGCTGCTTATAAGCATAAATATAAATTTAAATTATATTATTTATATTTTACTATAAAACACCAATTATTACAAAAAAAAAGAGTATTATTTAAAAAAAAGATTTAATTTTTTTAGACTTAATTATATAATAAAAAATAGATATTTATTTTCTATAATATTTTTGTACATGACTAAAAATTTAGATATTCAAAATGACATAATAAATGCCTCAAATAAGATAAAAGAATTGAAAAATGAAATAGCAAAAAAAATAGTATGACAAAGTGAAATGATAGATAGTTTACTTATATGACTTTTTGCACAATGACATATTTTAGTTGAGTGAGTTCCATGACTTGCAAAAACTCTTACTATAGATACTTTGAGTAAAACACTTGATTTATGATTTAGCAGAATTCAATTTACACCAGATTTATTACCAAGTGATTTAATAGGTACTGAAATTTACAATTCAAAAACTATGGATTTTGATATTAAAAAATGACCAATATTTAATAATTTTATTTTAGCTGATGAAATAAATAGAGCACCTTCAAAAGTACAATCTGCTCTACTTGAAGCTATGTCAGAGAAACAAGTTACTATTTGAAAAGATAGTTTTATTCTGGATAAACCATTTATTGTTTTAGCAACTCAAAATCCGATAGAACAAACAGGTACATATAAATTGCCAGAAGCACAACTTGATAGATTTATGTTAAAAGTTAATGTAGATTATCCAAGTTATGATGAAGAAAAAGAAATGTATAAAAAAAATCTTTGATATGATAATGAAACTCTTAACAAAATTATGGATAAAAAAGATATATTTTTAATTCAAGATTTAGTTAAAAAAGTATTTATTTCAGAAAGTATTTTTGATTATGTTACAAATATAATTGATGCAACTAGAAATCCAAGTAAATACAATATATGAGAACTAGAAACATATATAAGTTATTGAGCATCACCAAGAGCATGATTATCACTTTTAAATGCATCTAGAGTTATTGCACTTATGAATGAAAGATCTTTTGTTATTCCAGAAGATATTAAAAAAATAGCACTTTTAGTACTATCACATAGAATTGTTCTTAGTTATGAAGCTATGGTTTCTGAAAAAACAGAAAAAGATATAATAAAAAATATTATTGAAAAAATAAATATTGTTTAATGGATATAAATAAAAAAATTAAATTATTAGATTTTAAACTTACTAAGTCTTTATGAAATAGTTTTTTTTGAGTGTATAAAAGTAAATTTGTTTGAAATTGAATTGATTTTATTGAACATAAAGAATACAATTTTTGAGATCCGATAAAAAATATAAATTGGAAAACTATAGGGAAAACAACAAAACTTTATACAAAAATTTTTGAAGAAGAAAGAGATTTAAAAATACTTTTTGTTATAGATATAAATAAAAAAATGAATTTTTGATTTTTTGATAAAACAAAAAAGGAAGTATTGGAAGAAGTTTTTTTTACATTATCATCTAGCGCTAGTTTTTATTGAGATAGTATTTGAGCTTTATTATATGATGGTAAAAAAAATATATTTATGCCTTATAAAAAGGGATTATTTAATATTTTTAGTGTAATTTGAGAGTTAAATAAAGAAGAAAATTTTTCCGAAATAGAGGAAAATAGAAGCTTAAAAGCTTTTGATTATTTAAATAAAATAAATACTAAAAATACTCTTATTTTTATTATTAGTGATGAAATAAAAGATGATTTAAATAATAATTTAAAAATTCTTTCTAAAAAAAATGAGATCTATTATATAAATATTTTTGATAATTTTGAAAATAATTTAATTAATATAGATTTAGATTTATCTCTTTGATATAATAATGATTTTTTAAATATTTCATTAAATGATAATGAAAAAATAAAAGAATATAAAAAAAATAGATTATCTAAGATAAATAATTTTAATAATATTTTAGCTAAAAATAATATTTCTTATAAAAATATAGATACAAAAGATGATGTTTTTAAAGAATTATATTTATTTTTTAATGGTTTAAACAGGTAATATGACAGATATTTTTGACATAAAAGATTTTTTTCTATGAGATTGATTTTCATATATAAATACATTTATTATTTTGATTGTTTTTATATGACTTATATCTTTTTTTGTCTTTGTAAAAAATAAAAAAAATAAAATTAAAAATGATTTTATAGAACAAAAAGAAAATGAAATACTTGATTTTAAAGCTATGTTATGAATTTTTGAAGATAAGTATTATTATTTAGATTCAATTAGTTTTTTAAAAGAAATAAACCATATTTTTAGACTTTATTTAGAGCAAGAAAAATGATATACAGATTTTTCTAAACTTACTTTAGAAGAAATTGTTTCTCTTGATTTAAAAAAAGATCATATCTCATTTTTAAAAGATTTATATTTTAAAGAATATAGGGAACAATTTCTTGATCAAGATGAGAAAAAAGAAATTTTTGATAATTTATTAAAAATAATTTCTAATTAAAAAAAATGAATTTTTTTGAAATAGAATTTTTAAATCCAGAGTATTTTATACTTCTTTTGTTATTACCTTTTATTTTATATGCAATTTATAAAAAGCAAAAGAGTTATTTTTTGTTTCCATTTTTTGCTGATTTAAAAAATACGTATAAAAAAAAATCATCTACATTTATTATTAAATCTTTATTTATATCATTAATTTTTTTCTTTTATATAGTTATATTTTCAAACCCAAATATTGCTTTAATAAACCAAAAAACAAATAAAAATTGAATTGATATAGTTTTGGTTTTGGATATTTCTTTTAGTATGGAAGCTAGAGATTTATCACCAAATAGATTAGAAAAATCTAAAGAAGTTATAAAAGAGTTTATAGACTATCAAAAAACAAACAGAATATGATTAGTAGTTTTTGCATGAAAACCATTTACTAGTATTCCACTTACATTTGATTATAATATATTAAAGGAAACAGTTTGAAATCTACAAACTGATACAATCAATCAAGATAATATAAGTTTAGCATGAACAGCAGTTTGAGATTCAATTTTGATGTGAGAAACACTGTTTGATAATAAAAATGATAGACAAAAAGTAATTATTTTACTTACTGATTGAGATTCAAATTCATGAGTTGAGCCTAAATTGGCTGCCTTAAATTCAAAAGAAAAAGGTATTATTATTTATACTATTTGAATTTGAAGTAAATCTTGATGAGAAGTTAAATATTTTTCAAACTGATTTGAACAAACTCAAAATATTCCAGCAATAAATGATGAATTATTAAAAGAAGTTTCAAAAATAACTTCATGAGAATATTTTAGAGCAGAAGATAATTTAAGTTTAGAAAAAATATTTAAATATTTAGAAAAACTTGAAAAACAAGAAATTGAAATAGAAACAAATAAATTATATTTAAGTCAATATAGTACTTTTGTTTATATACTTAGCTTTTTATTGTTTACTTTTACTATTTATATACTAAATAAGAAAGAATTATAAAATGTATTTTTCAAATTTTAACATTTTTTGAGTTGGTATTTTTTTACTATTATTTTTAATAGTTATTTATTTTTTTTATGTAAATTATAAAAAACAATTAATAATTAATAATACTTTTAAAAAATTAGCTAAATTTAAATATTTTTATATCAAAAATATATTTTTATTATTGTCTCTTTTTACTGTTTTATTATCAATTTTTTGAATTAAATATTGAAATGAAAAACTTTCAAATTCAACTTATGGTATAGATGTAGTTTTTGTTTTGGATGTAAGTAAATCAATGAATGTAGCTGATATAAAAGATGAAAACTCATATATTACTAGACTATCTTTTTCTAAAAATGCTATTAAAAACTATGTTGTAAACAATTTAAATAACAGATATTGATTAGTTATTTTTTCTTGAGATGCTGTTTCAAGTGTACCATTAACAACTGATAAAGATATATTTTTAGATGTATTGGATAGTGTAGATTATAGAAATTTATTGCTATGATGATCAAATTTTTCTAAAGCAATGGAATTATGAATAAATAGATTATTGTTTTCAGATGATTCTTCTAAAGCACTTATATTTTTAAGTGATTGATGAGAAGAATTAGATTTAGATATTAAACAATTAAAAAAAATTAATAACAATAAAAATATAGTTTATTTATTTTCATGAATTTGAACACAATCTTGATGAAAAATAATAATATGAAAAGATGTTTATGGTAGATATAGTTATCAAAAATATGAAGGTGATTATGTAATTAGTAAATTAAATGAAGATAATTTAAAAAGTATATCTGATATTTTTGATTGAAAATATATTAAGTTTGAACAAAGTTCTGATATAAATAAATTTAAAAATAATTTATTTGAAATAGAAAATAAAATCATAGAAACAAATTTTATTTGAACGAAGCAAGATTTATCTCGTTATCTTTCTTTTATTAGTTTTATATTTTTTATTTTATTTTTATTTTTATATTTATTTGAAGATAAAATTTATTTTTTTAATAAAAAATTATGATTAAAAAAATAATATTATGAATTTTATTTTTGATTTTGATTTTAATTTCAAATTTTTGATATATAAAATCTTTTTATTTTAATTCTCTTTGAGAATACTATTTTGATAAAAATGATTTAGAAAAATCAAAAAATAATTTTGAAAAAGCTTGAACGGAATCAGCTATTTATAATTTATGAAACTTAAATTATAAATCACATAATTATAATCTAGCTATTAAAAATTATGAATCAATTTTAAATACAACTTCAAAAAGTTTACTTTTTAAAGTTAATCATAATTTATGAAATAGTTATTTTAGAATGTGAGAAATAGATAGTGAAAATAGTTTAGATTATTTTAATACTTCTGCTTCATTTTATAATGATGCATTAAAAATTTATTTTAATGAAGAAACAAAAAATAATTTTGAATTTGTTTTAGAAAAAATTAAAGAACTAGAAAAAAAATCAGAAGATAATAGTGACTCAAATTCTTCAAATAAAAAAAATGAAAATTCAGATAATACTGATGATTCTAATAATTCTGAAATATGATTGACTAATGAACAAAAAGAAAAAATAAAAGAGTATCAAGAAATGTTAAAAAAAGAACAAAATTCAAATAATGATTCATTTAATAAAATTTATGAATGAGATGGAAATTATAGTGTATATGAAAATATATATGATAATAGTTTACTTGAAAATAAAGTAGAAAAAGATTGGTAAAAAAAACTCCAAATTAATTTGGAGTTTTTTTTATGCTTTTTTAAAAAATTCAGTTCTTAAAACCATATTTCCAGATTCTATTAATTCTGGATCATCAGTTAATTTTATTTTTGTAAATTTATCTCATCTTTTTATATTTTGACCTCATTTAACTGGTAAGTCTTTTATAGCCATAACAGTATCTCAAGCTTTTAATATGTTTCAGTGAGCATCTTTTACTACTATTTCTTCTTCAGTATCATTTGAAGTAGAATTACCATTTTCATCATAAGACCAGTTATCCCAATCTACATCGTTATAATCTTTTCCCATATTTTAAAATTATTTAATAAAGTATCTGTTTTCTATATAATTTAGTATTTCTCAAGCTATATTTATACCAGTTGCTTCTTCAAGTCATTTGAAACCAGGAGATGCATTTACTTCACAAATTCTATATCAATTGTCTTTATCAAAAAGTAAATCAACTCAACAAATATCTAGTCATATTAAATTTGTAGCTTCTATAGCTAGTATCTCTTCTTTTTCGTTTACTTCATGTTTGTATACACTTCATCCTCATGAAAAATTTGCTTTGAAATCTCAATCTTTTCACTTTCTAAGCATAGATGCAATAACTCTTCATCATACTAAAAATATTCTTAAATCTTGTCATGCTTTTTCTCAAATGTATTCTTGAAGTAATAATACTTTGTTTAGTTTAACTAAACTTTCTTCAAGCATTTCAAGTATATCTTCTAACTCTCAACTATCTTTTACTTTTATTATACCTTTTCAAGCATGTCAATCAAGTTTTTTAAGTATGATAGGATAATTTAATTGTTTTTCAATAAAACTAATATTTGGCATACCTTTTAAAAGTATAGTTTTTGGAACAGGAAGTCTATTTATAGCCAATTTTTGTAATGATAAAAATTTATCATTAGCAAGTAATCTAGCTTTGTTTGAATTTATTATATTTACTCATGCATTTTCTAAAAAATCAATTATTGATTTTATTTGATATGATGAATCCATTCTAGGAATTACTATATCAGGAAGTTTTGCAGGTTCATTTTTGATAAATAATTTTTCTTCAAGAGATCAATCAATAATTAATTCTATATCTTCAATAGCAATATAATCTAAGTTTAATTTTCTATTTTGAGCTTCTTCAATTATTCTTTTAACTCAATGAGCATTTCTATTTCTGTCATTGTCCAAAATCCATATTTTCATCTCTGCAAAAATATTAATTTATAAAATATTGCAGAATTTTAACAATTAATATTTTTAAATCAAATTATTATTAAATAATTACTTTTCACTTGTATTTTTATAAAATTAAATTATTATATAATATATTGTTTTTGACTTATTTTAAGCTATTTTTATGGAGTACAAGATATTGAGATCACTTAGATTTGCATTAAAATTCCCATTATTTATTAGATTATTTTTTGGTATTTTTTTTATAGTTATTTCTGTTTTGCCTATTGTTTTACCTATATTTCCAGGATCACTTTTTGTTGGTTTATTTATACTTATAGTTTGAATTATATTAGTTGTTTCTCCAAGTAAGATAAAACATGTAGTTAAGATGAGAAAATCAATAGTATATCTTTTTATGAATTTACATAATAAACATATAATTAGACATAAAATAAATGATATTAGAATACATATAAAAGATATATTAAAAAATGAAGAAAAAGTATTAAAGGTAGAAGTTAAAACCCATGTAAAAGAAATCTTAGAAAATAAAGAAACAAAAAACTAAATTATATAATTTAGTTTTTTTTATTAAAAAATAATTTGACTTTATTAATACCAAGTATATACTCAGTATATATTATTTTTTAGTATAAAAATATGCTAACAGAAAAACAACAATACGTTTTAGATATAATTACTAAATATATCTGAGAAAATGCTAAGTCTCCAACTATTGAAGAACTTACTATTTTATTAAATCAAAAATCAAAAAGATGAGTAGTTCAATATTTAGAAGCCTTAGAAAAAAAATGATTTTTAACTAGAGGTAGAGGTTATAGATCTATAAATTTAGTGTAGGGTTTCAAACTACTATGAATATACCTATTTTATGATATGCTAATGCAGGTACACCTCTTGTTGATGCTGTTGAAGCAGGTTATTGAGTTTTACCTATTTCTAAAAAAATTATTAGCTGAGATGAAAAAAATTATTTCATTTTAAAAGTAGAAGGTACTTCTATGAATAATTTTGAAATTAAATGAAAATTAATTGAAAATTGAAGTTATGTATTAATTAAAAAAGATGAAACATATTTAAATAATAGTGATGCATTTTTATTTTTAGTTAATTGATCAGCTACTTTAAAAAAATATAAAAAAGATTGAGATTTGATTTATTTATTACCAGAATCAAATGATAGTTATCATAAACCAATTATATTGTCAGAAGATGATAATATAATGGTAAATTGAAAAATAGTTGACGTATTTTCATTTTAAATAATAAAAAAGAAGCCGTAGGCTTCTTTTTTTTATTCGAATAAATCTTCTTTTACATCTATTTCTTTTTCAAGCATTTTTACTTTTGCTTTTCCATCATGAACTATATCTTTATCTAATTTTAATTTTTTCTTATCTATTTTTTCAGGATAATCATATTGATTTAATACATATTTAATTGCATTTAATCTAGCTTTTTTCTTATCATCACTATTAATTACAGTCCAAGGAGCATCTTTGTGATGAGTATTTTTAAAATTATGATATTCTGCCAATGAGTATTTATCCCATAATTGTTGAGAAAATTGATCAATTGGTGATAATTTATATTGTTTTAATGGATTAAATTCTCTTGAATCAAACCTAGCTTTTTGTTCATCTTTTGAAACTGAAAAATAAAATTTAATTATTTTTATACCAGATTCAGTAAGCATTTTTTCAAATTTTGGTACATCTTCTAAAAATTGTTCATATTTTTCTCTAGATACAAATCACATAACTGGTTCAACTCAACATCTATTATACCATGATCTATCAAAGAATACCATTTCTCATCCTGCAGGTAAATGTTGTATATATCTTTGAAAATACCATTGAGTTTTTTCTATTTCGCTTGGTTTTTCAAGTGCTGTAATTCTAGCTCATCTAGGATTTAAAAATTCATTAAATCTTTTAATTGTACCTCATTTTCAAGCAGCATCTCTTCATTCAAATATAATAAGTAATTTTTGACCAGTTTCTTTTATATGTTTTTGAAGTTTTAATAATTCAACTTGTAATTCAATAATTTCTTTTTCATATTCAACAGTAGATTTTTTAACACAATATTTTCTATATTTATGTTTATCTTCTTCTTTTATATCATCACATTTTTTATATGATTTTTCAAGTTCAGCAACTACATCAATAAGTTCTTTTTTCTCTGAAGATTTTACTAATTCTTCTAAATAATCATCAATTTTATCTAAAAAATCATTGATTTCGATATATTCTTTTTTCTCTTTTTGAGTTAAATTTTTTACCTTATCTTCAAGTAAGTGTTCAATTTTATTTTTTAACACTCTTAAATTATCTATATCGTTATCTACTTTAAATTTATTAAATAATTTTTCAGCTTCATTTATAAATTTTTTTAAAACGTCAGGAGTTAACTCTACCTTTTTGTTAAATATTTCGTAAAACAAGTTAGTCATATAGGAATTATTATTAATATTAAATATAGATTTATTTTACTATATTTTAGCACAAGTTTCAAAAAATATAACTTGCCATAATTTAAAAATATTTTTTAAAATACTCTTGCAATTTTTTTTAATAAAATTATAATACATTCATAGGCGTTTGAGCAGAAAACAACTGCGAGCCCGAGGAAGAACAGATTTATTCTTAGTAGAACCTCGCGAAGTCGTAATACTGCGTTAAAATAATATCAAATTAAGAATAACTATTCGGTGGCACCTTTCAAAATAATTTTGAACCGAAAGTACGAAGATATATTTTATATTTTTGTGCTTTTTTTTATTTTAATTAATTATATTAAATAATATGTTAAGAACTCATAAATGTAGTGAATTAAGTTTAAAAAATGTTTGAGAAACTGTTAAATTATCTGGTTGGGTAAGTAATAGAAGAGATCATTGAGGTATAATATTTATAGATTTAAGAGATAGATATGGTTTAACTCAAGTAGTTTTTGATCCAGAAGATGATGCAACTTCTCATTCTACTGCTTCTGATTATAGAAGTGAATATGTAATTCAAATTGAATGAATAGTTAGAAGTAGACCAGAAGGTCAAAATAATCCAAATTTAACAACAGGTGATATAGAAATAATAGTAAAAAATACTACTTTATTATCTAAATCTAAAACTCCTCCTTTTGAATTAGATGATCATGGTGAACTTGCAAATGAAGAAGTAAGATACAAACATAGATATATAGATTTAAGAAGAAGAAAAGCTTTAGAAAATGTAGAATTTAGATCTAAATTCTTAAATTATACTAGAAATTGGTTTACATCTCATGAATTTTTAGATGTACAAACTCCTATTTTTACTGTTTCAAGTCCAGAAGGTGCTAGAGATTTTGTTATTCCTTCTAGATTACACCCAGGTAAATTTTATGCACTTCCTCAAGCACCTCAACAATATAAACAACTTTTAATGGTTGGTTGAATTGATAAATATTTTCAAATTGCACCTTGTTTTAGAGATGAAGATCCAAGAGCAGATAGACATGCATGTGAATTTTATCAAATAGATTGTGAAATGAGCTTTGTTGAACAAGCTGATATCTTTGCTGTTGTTGAATGATATATAAAAGATGTAGTTGCTGCACTTTCTCCAAAAACTGTTATGGATAGTAAATTCTATAGCATGAGTTATGAAGAGTCTATGGAAAACTATGGAACTGATAAACCAGACTTAAGATTTGGATTAAAATTTGTTGATTTAACAGATATATTTACTGAAAGTGAATTTAGTGTTTTTAAATCTGTTGCAACTAGTGGTTGAGTTATAAAATCTATTAAATTAGAATGAAAATCAATGTCTAGAAGTGAAATTGATGATTTAACAAAAGTTGCTCAAAAAGCTTGAGCTAAATGACTTGCTTATATTATCTATGATGATAATGAAGAAGGTTGAAAAAAATCACCAATATTAAAATTTATGTGAGAAGCTGAAATTAAAGAAATGGAAGCTAGATTACAACCTAAAAATGGTGATATAGTATTTTTCTCAGCAGATGAATATTTAAAAGCTGTAAAAATATTAAATGTTGTAAGACTTGCTTTAAGAGATAAATTTGAATTAGCAGATAAAAATACTCTTGCATTATGTTGGGTAACAGATTTTCCATTTTTTGAAGAGAGTGATATAAATGGTAAAATAGATTTTGCTCATAACCCTTTTTCTATGCCAAAAGGTGGTATTGAATCATTTAATAATGATGATTTATTATCAATTAAATCAGTTCAATATGATTTAGCTTGTAATGGTTTTGAAATACTTTCAGGTTCTATAAGAAATCACGATGTTGAATCTCTTGTAAAAGCTTTTGAAAAAGTAGGTAGAAATAAACAAGAAGTTATGAATAAATTTGGTGCTATGTATGAAGCATTTCAATATTGAGTTCCTCCTCATGGATGATTTGCTATAGGTATGGATAGATTTATGATGATATTAAAAGATGAAAGTAATATCAGAGAAGTTTATGCATTTCCTAAATCATGAAAAGCTCAAGATTTGATGATGAATGCTCCAAGTGTGATTGACCAAGAACAACTTGATGAATTACATATTGAAATTAAAGAAGAATTAGAATAGTAAATTATATTTTATGAATGCATGATTAAATCCTAGTGAGGATAGAAAACCAAGAAGTGAATATGGTTGAAAATTTTGAAAATGATATATTCCAACAGATGCTGATTTCGAAATGGTAATAAATATATCTGCAAGATTACAACAAAAACATGAAAATTGATACGTAATAGTTGAAGAACTTAGTTGAATAGAAGATTCAATTGATATAGTTCATGAAAGGTCTTGAGTTCAAGAAGCAGAAAAACTTGTTTGATTGATAAAAATAGCAAGAGAACAAAAGAAGTTTTCTTGATTTATTCAAGATTTAGTTGATTGAATTAATAATGAATGATCTTATAGTCAATGAATTTCTTTTTGAATTCTACATTCTTGAAGTATTGATATAATACTTAATTATTATAGAGATGAAATTTCACATAATTTAGAATGTGCATCTAAAATTAATAGTTTGTTACCAAAAAATGGTGATTAAAAAAACTCCCCTAGGGGAGTTTTTTATTATTATGCAGCTTTTTGTTCTTCTTCATCATTTCAACTATTTGCAGCTTTACTAAATCAACCTAAATTAAGTTTTATTTTTGGGAAATTATCATCATATTTTGTTGGTTCAACTTTTACTTCATTTTCTATTGTTTCTTCACTTTCACTCCCACTTTCACTTTCATTTTCACTTATAGGAGTAGAATTTTCTATATCATTTGTAGTGTCATCTTCTAAAGTTATATTAACTGGTTCAGGAATTTTAAATGAAGTTTCGTTAGTAGCTTTTGTTGTTTTAGGCACTTCATTAAAAACACTGTCATTAGCAGCTTCAGCATCTTCTGATACTATTCTATTAAATTCATCCATATTAGATGCTTCTTGAATTCTTTGAAAAAGTAGAGCAAAATCTTGAATATTTTGTAATATTTCTTTTTTTGCTTCCAATTTTTTAGTTTCTAGAGCGATTGCATCTATATTTACTAATCAATTATTTATGTTAGGAGTTGCATTCATAATAGCTTTTGTATATTTAATTTGTTACATATGTATAACTTTACCATAAAAAAAAATAAAAATCAAAAAAAATGATACTTTTTTAAAAAAATGATTATATAGGATAATTTAAACTTGTAATTTACAAAAAATTAATATACTTGACTAGTTATAAAAAATATTATCTAAAATCAAAAAAAAATGTTAGGAAATGTTACAATTATAGGTAGACCAAATGTATGAAAATCAAGTTTTTTTAATATGTATACTGGTCATAAAATAGCTATAGTTCACGATGAATCAGGTACTACTAGAGATATCAGTGAGTTTGAATATAGAGATGCAGAAAATGATCTTGTTTATATATTATCAGATTCAGGTTGATTAGATTTGATGGATAAAAATGATGAAATATCTAAAGATATTGCAGATAGAACAAAAAAAGCTATTAAAGATAGTGATTTATTAATTTGGCTTATTGAATACGATAGAGTTACTGAACTAGATGAACAAGTTTTAAAAATTATTAGAGAATTAAAAGTAAAAAACTTTATAGTAGTTGCAAATAAAGCTGATAATCCAGCTAAAAAATTGGAAGCATATTCACTTGCATGATTTGCAAATGGATTAGAATTTTTTCCTATTTCAGTTTCACATAATGATTGAATAAGAGATATAAAAAAATATGTTGCAGATTTTTTAAAAAGTAAAGGTTTAAATTTTAAAGATGAAGAAGTTGATGATTCTTATGTAAAACTTGCTTTAATTGGTAGACCAAATGTAGGTAAATCTAGTCTTGTAAATGCTATTGTTTGAGAAAACAGAGTTATGGTAAAAGATATGGCTGGTACAACTAGAGATTCAATTGATACAAAATTTAAATTTAATGATACAAATTTTGTATTAATTGATACAGCTTGAATTAGAAGACTTAGTAAAGTTTGAGTAGGTAATATAGAAGACTGGTCAGTTATGAGAACTGAAAGAGCTATAACTAGAGCAGATGTTATTGCTGTTGTTATGGATGGTTTTGATGGAATAGTACACCAAGATTTAGCAGTTATTTCTAGAGTATTAGAAGAAAATAAATGACTTATTATAGTTGTAAATAAATGGGATAAAGTACTTGAAAAACCAGGTATTGATAAAGATTCAATTATGAATAGATATATTGAATATCTAAAATCAAAAATAGAATTTTTACCTTGGGTATCAGTTGTATTTACTTCTGCAGTAAAAGAAAAAAGACTTGAAGAAATTCTTGAAAATGCATTAAATATAAAAAACGAAAGATTTAAAAGAGTTAAAACTTGAGTATTAAATAATTTCATGGAACAAGTTGTTTTAAAACATCCACCAACATGAACTAGAAAATCTCATAATCCAAAAATATATTATACTTCACAAGTAGATGTAAATCCACCTAAATTTGCACTTACAGTAAATAATCCAGAGCATTTTCATTTTTCTTATAAAAGATATCTTGAAAATAGAATTAGAGATAATTTCTGATTTTTTGGTACTCCAATTGTGATAGAATATAAATGAAGAGGTAAAACTAAAGATGTTAAAAAATAAAAACTAGCCCTAGGGCTAGTTTTTTTAATTTCTAATTCAATATCATTTTTTTAATAAATATAAGTTTAAATAAATTAATACAAATATAAAAATAAATAGTATAAATATTGCTAAATTTATATTGATATCAGTTACTCATATAAATCAGTATCTTACTCAATTTACCATATATAAAATAGGATTTAATTGACTTAAATTTTGCCAAAAAGGTGATAGTAAATCTGTAGAGTAAAAAACTCATCATAAATAAATCAATGGTGTGATTACAAATGATGGAATTATTGATATATCATCAAAACTTTTAGCAAATATTGCATTAAATACTCAAAGTAATGAAAAAAGTGTTGAACTTAAAAATAGAAATAAAAATATTAAAAATATATTTTCTACATTTATTTTTGTCATAAAAATTGCTACTATAAAAACAAGTCATCATACTATTATTCATCTAAGCATTCATCAAATACAAAATCAAAGAAGTATTTTAATATGACTTATAGGTGATACAAAAAGTTCTTCTATATTGTGTTGAAATTTTGATCAAAAAAAACTTGAACTAGTATTTTGATAACTTGCCATTATTACCGACATCATGAGTAATCATGGAAATATAAAATCAATATAATTTACTCCAGGTATAATTGATATTTGATTTCATATAAATTTTCAAAATATAAGTAAGTATAATACTATTGTTACAATTGGTGGTAGTAATGTTTGCTTCCATATTCTAAAAAATCTGGATACTTCTTTATTTATAAGTGTAGTTAAGTCTCTCATATTTTATTTTTTAATTATTTTCATAAAAAGTGCTTCTAATCTATTTGTCTTATTTCTAAAACTTTTTATATTTATTTTTTCTTCTGTTAAATCACTAAATAAATCATTTAAAGTTATTTTTTCATCCACTACTAATTCTATTTCATTTTCTTCTAATATTTTTATACTATATTTTTTGATTATTTTTTCTGATAATTTAGAATTTTCTTTCATAGTTAAAATAATAGTTTCTTCTTTTAATTTTGATAAAAGATTTTTTACGCTTGTATTTTCAATTATTTCTCAAGAATCTAGAATTGCCACTTTTTTACAAAGTGCCTCTACTTCTTCTAAATAATGTGTTGTAAGTAAAATAGTGGTTCAATTTTTATTTAATTCACTTATAAATTCCCACATACTTTTTCTTAAATCCACATCAACTCATGCTGTAGGTTCATCAAGAATTAATATTTTAGGTTCATGAATTAGAGCTCTAACAATCATAAGTCTTCTTTTCATTCATCCACTTAATTCTCTAGCTTTTGCTTCCTTTTTTTCCCAAAGTCATAATTTTTTTAGTAATATTTCAGTTCTTTCTTCGGCAACTTTTTTATCAATTCAATAATATCACGCTTGAATAACAGGTATTTCTCTTACTTTTGCAAAAACATCAAAATTAAATTCTTGAGGTACAACTCATATTAATTTTCTAGCAGAAGGGAAATCAATATCAATATCTATTCATCATATTTTTATATTTCAACTACTCTTTGTAACTAGATTTGTAAGTATGTTTATAGTTGTAGTTTTTCATGCTCAATTATGTCATAATAAAGCAAAAAAATCTCAAGATTCTATTTCTAAATCAATGTGTTTTAAAACTTTATTTTCTTTATATTTTTTTTCTAATCACTTTATTTCAATTATTTTTTCTTTCATTTTATTATTTATTGGCTAAATTTTGATTATATAAATATACTTTTTTTGATTAAAAATCAAATACTATTTTTCTTTTTAAATAAAATATATAAAATACTAAAAATACTTATAACAAAACTATATGTCACTTATAAAAATCGCAACAATTGTTTCTTCTTTGGCAGCACTTTTACTTATGATTATCAAATTTTTTGTATGAATTATAAGTTGATCAATAGCTGTATTATCTAGTGCTATTGATTCTATGCTTGATATGTTTGTTTCACTTTTTAATTATTTTGCAGTACATAATTCAGAAAAAAATCCAGATAAAAGATTTAATTATTGAAGATGAAAAATAGAGGCTATTGCGGCACTTTTTGAATGATTAGTTATTACATTATCTTGATTTTATATATTGTATGAATCAATTTTTAAAATAATAAATGATGAAAAAGTTAGTTATCTTTGAGTTTCAGTTATTGTAATGCTTATTTCTGTTGTGATTACGTGATTTTTAGTTTTATTCTTGGATTATGTTGCTAAAAAAACAAATAATTTGGTAATAAAATCAGATTCATTACATTATAAAACAGATTTATTTTCAAACTCAGGTATACTTATAGGATTAGCTTTTATATATTTTACAGGTATTAATTATATAGATGCAATTATTTGAATAACTATAGCATTTTATATTATTTATAGTGCTTATGAATTAATTAAAAAATGATTTTTATTACTTTTAGATGTGGCTCTTGATAAGGAAGAAGTAGAAGAAATAAAAAAAATAATTAAAAAACAAAAACTTGTTACTTCATTTCATGAACTTAAAACAAGACAATCATGAAACACTAAATTTGTAGAAGTACATTTAGTTTTTAATCCTGATATAAAATTAATTGATGCTCATAGAGCTTCGGATCATATAGAACATTCTATACCAAAAATAGATAAAGATAATGAATGGAGTGTATTGGTTCATATGGATCCATATGATGATTGAAAACACTAAAAAAATTAAAAAATTCTCTTTACAAAATTTAAAATAAGAATATTATATTAGCACTTAAACTTTTTAAGTGCTATTTTTTTAAATTTAAAATTTAACTTTTAAAAATATGACAAATCACAATTTTGAAACAGAAACATGAAGAATTTTAGAATTATTAACACATAGTATTTATTCAAATAAAGAGATATTTTTAAGAGAATTAATTTCAAATGCTAGTGATGCAATTGATAAAGCTAGACTTAAATCTCTTACTGATGTAGATTTTTTATGAAATGATAGTGAATTTAAAATTACTATTGAAATAAATAAAAATAATTCTTCTATAATAATTACTGATAATGGTATTGGTATGACTAAAGAAGAACTTATAAGTCATTTATGAACTATTGCTAAATCATGAACAAAAGAATTTGTTGAAAAATTAGCAAAAGCAAAAGAAGATTCTAAGCATAATTTGATATGACAATTTTGAGTATGATTTTATAGTGCTTTTATGGTCGCAGACAAAGTAGAAGTAGAAAGTAAATCAGCTCTAGATCCAGTTGCTCATATATGGTTTAGTGATTGAAAAACAAGTTATACAATAGAAGAAAGTTCAAGAGAAACAAGAGGTACAAAGATAACTCTTTTTATAAATGAAGCAAATTTAGAATTATTAAATGATTGGAAAGTAAAAGAATTGGTAAAAAAATATAGTAATTATGTTTGAGTTCCAATTATGATGAGAGCTTATGATTCTAGAACAGAAGAAGAAAAACAAAAAGAGCCAAAAATAATGGATTTTGAACAAGTAAATGAAACAAAACCAATTTGGAAAAAAGAAAAAAAAGATATTAGTAGCGAAGAATATAAATCATTTTATCAAAGTTTAAGTTTTGATTGGAATGAACCACTTTTTACTATTCATAACAATGTAGAGTGAATGGTAAGTTATAAATCTATACTTTTTGCTCCTCGTGATACAAATATGTATAAAAATTTATCTGATCCAAATCTAGATTTTTGACCTAAACTTTATGTACAAAATGTACTTATTTTAGAAAACGCTAAGGAACTTTTACCTATTTGGCTTAGATTTATTTCTTGAGTAGTTGAAACTTCTGATTTACCTTTGAATATAAGTAGAGAAATGCTTCAAGAAAATACAATTCTTGATAAAATAAAAAAAGCGCTTACTAAAAAAGTTATTTCAGAGTTATGAAATTCATTAAAAAATAATAAAGAAGATTATGTTAAATTTTGGGCAAATTATTGAAAAGTATTAAAAGAATGAATTCATTATGAATATGAACTTAAACAAGATATAGCATGAGTTACATTATTTAAATGAATAAATAATAATGATCTTATAACTCTTGATGAGTATTTAGAAAAAGCACCAGTAAAAAAAGAAGAAGTTGAAATTGAAGGTAAGAAAGAACAAAAAGAAATTAAGACAATATATTATATAATTGCAAAGAGTGAAAATGAGGCAATTGCTAGTCCTTATATAGCACAATTTAGAGAAAAAAATATAGATGTTTTAGTTTTAACAGATGCAATTGATTCATTTTTAGTTCAAAGTTTTAATGAGTATAAAGATGCTAAACTTGTCTCAATAACTAGTTCAGATATAGAATTGGAAGATAAAACAGAAGATGAAAAACAAAAAGAAGAAACAAAAAAACAAGATTACAAATCACTTTTTGATTTAATTAAAAATACAATTTGAGATGAAAAAATAGAAGATGTAGTTTTAAATGATAAACTTTGAACTGCACTTTGAGCATTGAAAACTCCTAAAAATGGTATAGATCCTCAACTTGAAAAAATGATGAAAGCTATGTGACAAACTGTACCAAAACAAAAAAGAATTCTTGAATTAAATTCAAAAAATTCTCTAGTTGATACAATGAAAAAAGAATTTGATAGTGATGTTAAATCTACAAAATTAAATGACACAATTAAATATGCTTATTATCAAGCTATTTTACTTGAATGATGAGAGATTGAAAATATATCAGAATTTGTAGAATTAACTAACAAATTTGCAAGTAGCTATTTGAAATAAAATAAAAAGGACTAAGAATTTAGTCTTTTTTATTTTTATATGTTATAATTTTTTTGTATTAATTAATTTAAAATATGAAGAATTTTTTAGATTATACAAAAGATGTTCAAAATGTTAAGTCTGGTTTTGTTACTCCTATGTGATGAATATTTAAATATATTCAAGAAGAAGAGAGTTTATATGTAAATCAGAATTTTTTTGAGTGAAAAAAAATAGTTACTGAAAATGATATTGAAAATTTAAAAAAAGTATTTGATGAAAAATTAGATAATATAAAAAAAATAAAAAAAGAATTAAGTGAATCTACTTTGGAAGATGTAGAAAAGAAATTTATTTTAAATGCCCTAAATTCTATTTGATTAAAATATATTTTATTTAAAAATAGTATTTATTTAGAAGCTGAAAAAGCTTGATTTAATCTTACAAATGAGCAAAGAGTTACATATTTGTATAAAGTTAATAGATTGCAAAATATCATTTATTGACCAGAAATTTCATCTCTTGATTCAGAAAAAAATAGTGTTTTAGATAAACTTACTCAAGTATATAGAGATAATAATAAAAAATTAGATGAAGATGAAAAACAATTTTTTCTAGATTTTTTGAATTCATTTGATTTTGATGATTTTGAAGAAACATTTGACCCATCAACTAAGCAATCTATAGCATTAAGTAAAAAATATTTATCAAGTGATAAAGTGATTTTACTTTTTGAAATGATTATTGATTTATATAATTTAGACTGATGGACTGTTTTTTTGGATCAAGATGTATGAAGTTTTTCAGTTAAAAAAGAAAAAAAACAAATAGTTTTACCAAGTAAAAAATTGGAAAAAATATCACTAAAAAGAATTCTTGAACTTTTTGACCATGAAATATGAGTACATGCTATAAGATGATTTAATTCAACTCAAACACTTAAAACAAATGGGGATTGATATCTTGAAATAGAAGAATGAATGGCAACTCTTAGTGAATTATTATTTGATGAAAAAATAGAAAATATAATTGTAGAACCTACAATTCATCATGTATCTACATTTTTTGCAGAAAATATGAATTGAGAAGATACTAAAAAAATGCTTGAAATTTATTTTAAAATGATTAAATCAAAAATTGTATCTTCTGAAGATATAGAAAAAGAAGCATTTGATAGAATGTTAAGAGTTAAAAGATTTGTTTCATTGAATGAAGATTGAGCTAATAGGAAAGATGTAAGTTACACTAGATGACAAAGTCAAGTTGTAAATTATTTACAAACAAGTGATAGACAAAATAAATTAAATTTTTTGCGTGATTTTTATTTTGCTAAATTATCTTTTACTGATATGAATTTAGTTTCTGAATTTAGAGAAAAATTATGATTAGATGAAAGTGAGCTTAGATATCCTTTATGGATTTGAAAAATACTTTATAAAAAATTACTTTGAGAGAAAGTTTTTTTAAGTTTATTACAAGAAGAAGATTTTAGATTTTGAATTATTGAAAAATTCAGTATTGATATGAAAAGAAAAATAGTGAAAATACTTCAAGAAATAAGATGAAAATAAAAAAAGACTAAATTCTTAGTCTTTTTTTATTTGTGTTTTTTATAAAAATTTATATTTTTAATAAAATTTAATTTGAAAAATATAAAAAATATGAGAATATCTTGGGTTGATAATTTGAGGTGAATTTGAATAATACTTATAGTTTTATGACATTGTTTTTTCCCTGATAATAGCTTATTTATCAAATTTCTATTTACTTTTCATGTATGACTTTTTTTCTTTTTATCATGATTTTTATTTAATTCAGAAAAACACAATAATTTAGTTTTATTTATTAAAAATAAATTTTATAGACTTATAATTCCATTTTTTATTTTCAATTTAATAATGTTTTCTTTTTATAAGACAAAAGAATTAATGTGATGAGAAGTTTTCTTTGTAGATATTGATAGTTTTTTCAAATGAATATTCTATGGTTCATATTTACCTAATCATAGCGAATTTATACTTACTAATATTCCAACTTGGTTTCTTGTATCTTTATTTGTTGTTAGTATCTATTATTTTTTATTAAACAAATTTATAAAAAATAGAAATTATAGAGTGATTATTTTGTTTTTAATATCTATATTAGTTTATTTTGAAAGTAAAAATATAGTTTTTAGGTTACCATTTAGTATGGAAATATGAGTTGTGGCTCTGTTATTTTACGGTTTAGGGCATAGTTTTAAAAAAGAAATTTCAGTCTTTGTAGAAAAGATAAATTATAATTACATATTATTAGTTCCATTATTTGTATTATTTAATATTTATTTTCCTAGTAGTACAAATTTTTCAACAAATTTTTACTGAGATAATTATTTATTTTTTTTACTTAATTGATTTTCTTGAATATTTTTTGTAATTATTATATCAAAACTTATTAAACAAAATTTCATATTAGATTTTTTATGAAAAAATTCTATATTGATTCTTGGCTTAGAATGGATAAAGTTTATAGTATTATCATTTGTTATATATTTATCATTTTGATATCTTGAATTTGAAAAATCATACCTTATTTGATTTATACAATTAATATCAACTATTTTAGTATTAACTCCAATAATTTTTGTTATAAATAAATTCTTATTACTTCCTTTAAATAAAATAAAAAAAGACTAATTTCCACTAGTCTTTTTTTATTTTATTTATATAATTAATCTATTATAAAATAATTATATTATTATGTTTGAAAAAATCAGAAGTAAGATAAGAAGAAGATATATTCTTTTGTTCGTTTTATCATTAATTTTTCTTTGAATTTGATATAGTATAAATCCAATTATGTCATATTTCGAAAAAAGAGAAATTAAAGAAATATCCTCTATTCTTGCTAATCCATTGAAAGAAAAAACAATGGATGATTGTAAAAGTATAATGAACTTTGATACAAAAAAAGTTTCTAAATGAAACACTCATTTTAACACAATCACTTTTGATACAATTTATAATGAATGTAGTCTTAAATATGATTTAAAAAATGTAGAATTAAATTTAGAAAATTGTATTTCTATAATTAAAGAAACAAATAGTTATTTTAAAAATAATTATGTATTTTATGATTCACTAGATAGTAAAAGAGAAGAATGTAGTAAAAAATATTTAAATCCTACATTTAGTATTTGAACTTTTTTTAATATAAATAATGATTTTAAAACTTCTGTAGTTATAGATTTTGCACTAGATTTTTTTACAGATATTTGAGAAGAAAATTCTGTAGAATACCTTAAAAATAGAGAAGAAGCTAAAATTAGATTGATAAAATTGCTTGAAATAAATCCAAAAATTGAAATAGCTTTAGAAGATGTTTATTTGTATACAAATAAGGCAATAATTAACTTAAATTTAGAGCCTTTAAAAGAATATAAAATTAAATTATCTTCTTTTGATACAAGTATATGAGAAAAAACTTCAAAATCTGAATTTGTTTTTACAACTCCAGAAAATAAATATTTTTGAATGAAAGTAGTAGAACCACTTTCTATTTATACTAAAGATAATCTTCCTAAACTTCAAATTCTTGATTACAATACTCCAAAAACTAGTACAAAAGTAAAACTTTGTAGAATTCCTGAAGAAACATATGCAAAAGTTGAAGTATTATCATCAAGTGATAATAAAGAAGTTTCAAATAAATTTTTTAAAGATGAAATTGAAACTCTAAAAACATATGAATGTATAGAAAAAAATATAATTTTTAAAGATGAAAAAGATATAAATCAAAATAAAATAATTAAAAAAGATTTTAATTTTTCTGATTTTATAAATGAAAAAGATCCTAGATGATTATATTTTGTTTATTTTTCAAATAAAGATGATGTAGAATTTAATTCAAGAGTAAATACTCCAATTTTCTTTTGAGTTGTAAATTCTCATGTTATGATGAAAACATCAAAATGATGACAATGATTTTTCTTTGTAAATGATTTTGCTTGAAATCCATTATCAAATCAAAAAATAGAAGTTTACTTAAACAATTTTGATGAAGTAGAAAAAACTTATAACATGGATTCAAATGATTACAAAATAAAATATAATTCTGTAATTGATAGAGATGTTTATGGTGAAAAAATAGAATTATGAGTTACAGATGGTTCTTGAATTTTAATTGTAGATTTAAAATCAAAAGTAGATGATTATTTTAATAGAACATTTGAAGATGTATGGGAATATGATTGGAATAAAATGTATAGATCATTTCTTGTTAAATCATATAGTGAAGATAATATGAGTTATCTAGTTTCAACTTGGAATTCATGAATAGCACCTTGGAATTTTTGATATACTACTGATTACACTTATGATGAAAATCAAATAAGTCTACAAAGATGGTGAGATACTCAAAAATATTATTCACATATTTATACTGATAGAAAATTATATCTACCAGGTGAACAAGTAAACATTAAATTAGTACTTAGAAATGCAAATGATTTATCTATACCAAAAAGTGATGAAACATTTAAATTAAAAATTAGTAATCCAAAATGAGAAGATATATTTGATAAGGAAATAAAACTAAATGAATTTTGAAGTTATAGTGATAGTTTAAGTTTAAGAGCTGATTTTACACTTTGAACTTATAACATATATTTATTTAAAGATGAACAAGCAATATATTATTCAAATTTTTCTGTAGAAGTATTTAAAAATCCTAAATTTAAAAATGAAGTTATGTTAAAAACTACATGATTAAATAATGAATTTGTAGATATAAAAGATACAGTTATTGAGAAATGATATTATTATGAAAATGAAGTTCATACTTGAAAATTTACTATAAATGCAGATGTTATATCAAGTTATTTTTCTGGTCCAAGAGTTAAAAATGCTCAATTTACTTATAAAGTTTATAAACAAGATTATTATAGTGATAATTATTGGGATGATTGTTATTATTGATGTTTTTGGGAGCCTTATAAAGAATTTTATACTGAATGAACTTGAACATTAGATGCATCTTGAATATGAAAAATAAATGTAGATGTAGATTTTAGATCTAGTTATTCTGATTATAAATATATAGTTGAAGTAACAGTTACTGATGAAACAGGTGATACTATAACTTGATCAAATTCTGTTATTGCAAAATTACCTGAAGAATTTAAAAAATATAATAATCAATTAAGTCTTAAATTTAACTCAAGTGAAAAATTTGTTAAGACATGAAATAAAGTTGATATTAAATGAAAACTTAGTTTATGAAAATGGACTGATTCCTATAATGATAAATATATTTTTATTGTAAAAAGAAAAGAATATTTAAATAAAAAAGTTAAAGATGTTAATGGTTATGATAGAAATGTACAAAGTGTTAATGAAATAGTTGAAAAAGTAATGTATGTAAATGATAAAAATTTTGATGTAAGTCTTAATTGAGAATTATCATTATCATATAAACTTGATAAAAATTCTGAATATATTTTTGAATATGGTTTAGCAAAAAATTATTCTATATGAGAATTTTTATGACTTAGAGAAGATGAAAAAATAGAAAAAAAATATATAGATGAAATTGTAGAAAAATTTAACAAGGAAAAAACACTATATGTAGAAAATTATTTAGAAGATACTCAAACAGTTTGTGATGATAAGGAAAATTGTGAACCTTGAATAATTACAAAAAGATTATATTTAAGAGATTTGATAGACAGTACTAGTTATATTCCAGTTATAACATATAGTAATTCTACTGCATCAAATCCAATTGAAAATGACAATAAACTAAGAGTAATAAGTGAAAAAGTAAGTTATAAATTATGAGAGACTGCTAAAATTCTTGTAAGATTACCTGTTTCAAATTCAAAAATTCTTTGGACAGTAGAAAAAAATTGAGTTATAACTCATGAGTATATTGATGTTGTTTGAAATGTATTATTTAAAGAAGTTAAAATAGATGATAGTTTCATACCAAATGCATATATTTGAGTAATGATGGTTGATACAACAAAAAATGTAATTTGAGAATATAAAGTTTGATATACAGAAATAGTTGTTGATAAAACTGATAAAAAAGCATTTATAGAAATAGATTCAGATAAAAAAACATATAAACCAAGAGATCAAGTTAATCTTAATTTAAAAGTTAAAAATTGAGCTTGAAATCCTGTTCCAAGTGAATTAACAGTTATGGTTGTTGATGATTCACTTATAAGTTTGATGTGAAATGTTGATTTAAATACACTTGAAAAAATATTTGTTAAAATGCCATTTAGTGTACAAACAAGTATTACAAATATAGCAATGCTTAGAAATTATTATTTTTCTAGATTATGAATAGTTGGTTGAAGTTGATATGGTGATTTTAAATGATGAGATAGTGCTGTTAGTACTAGAAATATTTTTAAAAATACTGCGTATTTTAATCCAAGTGTTATAACTGATGAAAATTGAAAAGCAAAAGTTAATTTTACTCTTCCAGATAATTTAACAAATTTTAGAGTAATGGTTATTTCTAATTCTAAATCAAATTTCTTTTGATATGAAGAAGAATTTATAGAAGTAAGAAAAAATGTAATTTTAGAAGATAAAACTCCTTTTATTTTAAGAGATTGAGATGTATCAATAATCAGTGCTAATTTATTTAATAATAGCAAAGATGAGATTAAATTTAAAGTTATTTTGACTACTAAATGAATAGAAGTTACTAAACCAGAAAAACTTATTACTTTAAAATCTTGAGAAAATAAAAATATTTCTTGGCAAATACAAGCAAATGATAGTGTAGATGAAGTTCTTTATACTATAAGTGCGCTTTGAGATAGTTCAGAAAATAGTGATAAAATTGAAAATAAAATTAAGATAAAAGAAAGTCCTGTTTTAATTAAACAAACACTTAAATCATGAATTTTAGAATCATATTGATCATTAAATTTACAATCTGTTATAGATAAAAATACATCTTTAGATAAATCAAAAGTTGAACTTATATTTTCAAATTCTAGATTATCTTGAATAGAAAAAATTGTTTCTAGTTTAGCTATTTACCCTTATGGATGTATTGAACAAACTACTTCAAGTACTATACCAAACGTAATAATTAAACAATTTGATAATTTGTTTAAAGATATGTTTGATTTAGAAAAAGTAGATACAAATATTAAATCTTGAGTTGAAAGAATTATTTCTATGCAAACAAGTGATTGATGATTTGCATACTGGCAAGGTAATAGCAATGCTGATTTACATATAACTCCATATGTACTTAGAAGTCTTATTTATATGAAAAAATCATGAGTAAAAATAGATGATGTTGTTATAAATAAAGCAATAGATTATTTAGAAAAAAATTATGAAAATTCTGTAGATTTAACTGAAAAAACAGAGATATTTTGGGCACTTAAATATGCTTGAAAAAATCCTTGAATTGATGTTTCTGTAAATTCTTTAGATAGACATTCATTACTTGCATATACTTATTGACTTGTTTACTCTTGAAAAAAAGATATAGAAAAAGTTAAATCAAATATAGAAATTTTAAAAAAGAAAATAACAGCTCCAGATTCAAATTGGTATCGGGATACTACTTCTGATAAAGCAATATTTTTATCATTACTTATTGATTTAAATGATTCTTCATATAATCCACTTATAGAAGAATTAGTTTGAGATTTATATAATTATGATTGGGATAGTTATTATTATAGTACTCAATCAAAAAACAATGCATTTATAGCTTTTTATAAATATTTAGAAAAAAATAAAGCAAATAATAAAGCTAGTTTTTCATTTAAACTTTGAAATTTTTCAGATAATAAAAAATACAATCTTTGAGGAGATAATCTAAATTTTATAAAATTAGAATATGACTTAAAAAATGTAGCTATGATGTGAGAATCACTTAATTTATCTATTTGAAATAATGGTGAAAATAAAGTTTATGTTGATTATATAATAAAAGAATATCCATTTGATAAGGAAAAAGTAGAAGCATATTCAAACTGAGTTCAAGTAAAAAGAGAAATTTATGAAGTTAAAAATGAAAGTTTACTTAATAAATGTTCAAATGAATATTATTATTATGAAGAAAATAAAGTAAATTGTGATGATGTTTTTACAAAAGTTACAGAACCTTTATATATAAAATGAAAATTATATAAAACAAAGATAACAGTTACTTTTCCTGATGAAAGAGTAAGAAGAAATGTAACAGTAGAAGATTATTTACCATGAAGTTTTAGAGTTATAAATTCTAAATTTAGAACAGAATCAAGTTCTATAACTTGAGCTTCAAATAATTGGAATTGGGATTATAAAGAGTTTAATAGTGATGTAATAATGTGACATGCAAGTTATTTTTGGTGAAGAGAGGCAATATTTGAATATTACTTTAAACCAGAATTTGCAGGTACATATACTCATCCACCTGTAACTACTTATATGATGTATGATCCATTAATTAGAGCAAATGGTAAATTTAGTACTATACAAGTTAGATAATGAAAAAAAGATATATTTTTATCATAATTGGAATATTAGCAGTAAGTTTTTTATCTTACTGCTTTTTTCCAGTTGTTTTTTTTCAAAATAAAGATTTACCTTGAAATATAGTTTTGTATGATAGAAATGGTATTTTGATTGCAGATAAAGCAACGGAATTTGGGTATAAAAAAATTATAGATTTAGATTTACAAAGTGATTTTGTAAAATCTCTTATTTTGATAGAAGATAAAAATTATTTTTCACATTTTTGAGTTGATATTTTATCTAAATTATGAGCTATAAATTCAAATATAACTAGTAAAAAAATAGTTTCAGGTTGAAGTACAATAACAGAACAATATATAAAAAATAGGTTTTTTGTAAAATATAAAAGAACATATTTACAAAAGGCAAGAGAAGCAACTTTGGCTTTTTATTATAGTATACCTTTTTTACCAAATACACTTTCTACATTTGAAAATAGGGAATTTACAAAAAATAGAGTTCTAAGCCAATATTTGCAAAATGCATATTTTTGAAATAATTTATATTGAGTTTGAGCAGCTATAGAAGTATATTTTTGAAAAGATAATTTATCAGATTTAAATAGTGAAGAAATAGTTTTACTTATAACTCTTTTAAATAATCCTTGAAGTGAATCAATTTATAATGATGATTTTTCAGCATACTTTGAAAAAGTTAAAAGAAAACTTTGATATAATTTTGAAAGAAAAATTGATAAACTAAATAAAAAACAAAGCTTTGATAATTTTCCATTTGCAACACAAGATTTGTATTTTTGAGAAGAGAAGTTGTCTATAGATGCACATTTAAGTATGTTTGCACGCAATACAGTAAATGAAACTTTAGAAAAATTAAAACAAAAAAATGTAACAAATGCTGCAGTTTTTGCAATAAATCCAAAAACAAGAGAAATACTTATTTATGAATGAAGTAGAGACTTCTATAGTAAATTTATAGATTGACAAGTAAATGTAATAAAATCAGAAAGACAACCTTGAAGCACAATTAAACCATTTTTATATTTGATGGCATTGGAAAAATGAGCTTGAATAAATTCTATGCTTTTGGATGTAGAGAATGAATATAATTCTTTTTCAGAAGGTAAAACTTATATAAGTAATAATTATTCTTTAAAAGAATATTGACTTGTAAGATTAAAAAATGCTTTGTGAAATAGTTTAAATAATGCAACTGTTAGATTAGCATCTCATTTATGACTTGAAAATGTATATAATTTTTATAAAGATTATTGATTTGATTTAAAAGAATCACCAGAACATTATTGATTTAGTTTGGTACTTTGAAATCCAAGTATAAAATTGGAAGATTTAGTATATAGTTATTCAAAATTACTTGATTTAACAGATAAAAATAAATTTTTACTTTATAATATTTTAAGTGATCCTGATAATAGAGATATAAGTTTTTGAGTTAATTCTATATTAAATACTTCTATACCACAAGCTGTAAAAACTTGAACAAGTAGTAATTTTAAAGACAATGTTATAGTTTCTTATCATCCTGATTTTGTACTTTGAGTTTGGGTTTGAAACAATGATAATTCATCTATGATTTGAGTAACTGGTATAACTAGAGCAGGATATATTTGGCATCAAATAATAGAAGAAGCAATTAAACTATGAGATATTCATGATTATAATTTTGATATACCAGAAGGTATAGAAAAAAAATCATATTGTTTAGATTTAAATTGTCTTAGAAAAGAAGTGAATTATGATATAAGTTCATCAAATTATTATTCAAGAATAGCAGATAATGTTTATGATAATAGAGATTTGTTTGAAAAATTAAATGATTTTGAAAATCAAAAATTATTGGATTTATGATTTTACTTAAAGTAAAAAGACTTTTGCAAAATTAGTCTTTTAAATATAATATTACCAAATTAGTAACTTATTAATATTTATGAAAAATAAAAAATTAATTCTTATACCTATTGTTATTTTGCTTATTATATCTTTATTTTTGCTTTTTAATTTTTTAGAAAAGAAAAAACAAAAGGAAATTTACATGGAAAAAACAAAAAACTACAATACTAAAATTGATGATTATTTAAAGACATATTCAAATAGTTGATATACAATTTCAATTACAAATAAAGAATTTAAGTATGTTAGAGATGCTAGACAAGATGTAGTTTTACAAATAATTCCAACTGTTGTTGATTTTGATGTAGAACATAAAAGTGATTTAAAAAATTACAATGAATCTAAAATTGATTTTTTATTTTCAAATAATAAAATGACTTATTTATTTGATGCTATTATTAATAGTAATGAAAATACAATTTATAAATATTTGTTTATAAATTATTTACAAAATTATAGTAAAATAAATAATTTAAATAATCATCCTAAGTTAACTTGAGAAATTAATTATTCTGAACTTTTGCCACTTGAAAAAGAAATATATAACTTTGAATTAGCTAAAGAAGAAGAATATATAGATAAATATTTTTTATTAAGTACTATTGAAAAATCTTGATTAGAAGTTGATCAAGTTTTAAAATGAAAAATATACTGAGACTTATTTTTTAATTTTAGTAGTTTTAAAGATAATGATAAATTATTATTATTACTTTATCTTTCAAATTTATGAGAGTTAGATAAATTTTTGACTGGAGTACAAAAGGATTTACCAAAATTATTTTCATGACTTAATGATAATGATTTGGCTTATTATACTTATTTACTTAGTATAAATGATAAATCAAATGAAGAAATTACAGAAAATATCAAAAGTTTAGAAACAGAATTTGATAATTTAAATTTGGGTAGTAAAATTATGTTTGTATGAATATTAAATAATATGTGAATGGATTATTCAAAATATTATGATGAAATAGAAAAAATAGATAATTATTCACTTAGTTTAAAAGAACTTTTTATCAAATTTTTAGTTTATTCAAATTTAAAAAATGAATATACTTCCATAGATTCATACTCTAAATTTTGGTTTAGTTCTGGTATGCAAGTTAACAGAAAAGAAGAATTTATACTTAGTTTGGAATCACCGTTTTTCTTTGAGAGTTATTCTCTTGATAAAGTTATATATGATGATTTAATTGATACTAGAGTTTGAGCATTTGATTGAAAAAAGTTTTTCTTAAATATAACACTTAAACAAAAATAATATGAGCTTTAAAAAAGATTTTCCTATTTTTACAAATAATCCAAATTTGATTTTTTTCGATTCAACTTCTACTACTCAAAAACCTTCATATGTTATTGATTGAATAAAAAAATACTTAGAACATGATTATAGTAATATACATAGAGGTATGTATGATATAGCTATTAATTCGGAAAAATTATATAAAAAATCAAAAGAAATAGTTGCTAAATTTTTATGAGTATCTGATCCAAGAGAAATAATTTATACTTATAACTCTACTTATGCTAGTAATTTATTGACTTCTAGTTTAAGAAGAAGTAATTATTTAAGAGCATGAGATAAAGTTCTTCTTAGTATTGTTGAACATCATGCAAATGTTGTTCCTTGGTTAATATTAAAAGAAGAAATTTGAATTATTGTTGATTTTATAAAAGTTGATGATGAATATAATTTAGATTTTGATGATTTTGAAGAAAAATATGATGAAAGTGTAAAAGTTATATCACTTACTCATGTTTCAAATGTAACAGGACAAGTTTTTGACTTAGCTGAAATTGGTAGAAGAAAAAGAGAAGATACACTTTTTGTTGTAGATGCAAGTCAAAGTGTACCTCATATGAAAGTAAATGTTAAAAAAATAAATTGTGATGCACTATTTTTTACTGGTCATAAGGTTATGGCAGATAGTTGAATAGGTGTTTTATGGTGAAAAAAAGAATTATTAAATGAATTAACTCCTAGTTTTTCATGAGGTTGAGCTATTTGAGACGTAACTTGTAGTAAATTTACTAGCTCTACTACTCTACCAGATAAATTTGAACCTGGTACTCCAAATGTAACTTGAGCAGTATCTCTTCTTAGAGCTTTTGAATATATAGAAAATATAGGATGATTTGAAAAAATAGAAGAAATTGAAGCTGATTTAATAGAATATTTTTTGGAAAAATTAAAAGATTTTGAAAATATTGAATTAGTTTGAAGTCATAAAAAGAAACATAGAGTTTGAGTATTTTCACTTGTTTTTAATAATTATCATTCAAATGATATAGCTGAAGTTTTAGCTGAAAAAGGTATAGCTGTGAGAGCAGGTAAACATTGTGCACACCCATTTTTTGCTAAATTGGGTTATGCAAACTCAGTTAGAGTTAGTTTATATTTATATAATTCAAAAAAAGACATAGATAAATTTTTTGAAGTAATAAGTAATTTAAAAAAATAGTTTTTTAAAATAGTATTAATTTATGAGATTTGAGTTGTTGGATATATATAGATGAATAGCTATTATTTTGATGATTTTATTTCATATAAATTATTCATTATTAAACATATTTAATATTAATTTATTAAATTTTTCAGAATATTTTTGGTTAATTATATGAAAAATAGCAGTATTTTTATTTATATTTATTGCTTGAATATGATTTTTTTTAGCTGAAAAAAAATATAAAAATAAAGTATTTCTAAAATATTTAAAAACTAGTTTAAAATTATTTTTTATTGCTTTTATCATAAGTTTTGTTACTTATTTTATACTTGATTGAACTCAGTTTATAAGATTTTGAATTATACATTTCTTTTCTTTAAGTTTTTTTCTTATACTTTTTTTTCGTAAATTTAAATTTTATAATATTTTTATTTGAACTTTTATATTAATTTATTGATTTTATTATATTCCGGTCATAAAAAACGAATATTTTTATTTTTTATGATTTATGTATCCTTGATTTAAATCTGCTGACTATTATCCTTTGATCCCATATTTTGGATTAATGTTATATTGATATAGTTTTTGATTAATTTTAGATAGATTTAATAAATTAGACTTATTAAAATCTAAATCTAAAGATAGTAGTATAAATCTATTTTTTTCATATTTATGAAAAAAATCAATAATAATATATTTAATTCATCAACCAATTATTTTATTGGTTTTATATACATTTTTAAGATAATAAAATTATGCAAGAAAATATAATAATAGTTGACCAAGAAGATAATCAAATTTGAGTTTGAGAAAAAATGGAAGTTCATGAAAAAGCTTTACTTCATAGAGCTTTTTCTATCCTAGTTTTCAATTCAAAATGAGAGCTTATGCTTCAACAAAGAGATTTATGAAAATATCATTCTGGATGACTTTGGACAAATACTTGTTGTTCTCATCCTAGAGAAAATGAGACACTTGAAAAAGCAATTCATAGAAGATTGCAAGAAGAGATGTGATTTGATACAAATTTAACTAAAAAAACTGAGTTTATTTATAAGGCAGTTTTAGATAAGTGACTTACAGAGCATGAATATCTTCATGTTTATAAATGATTTTTTGATAATGAGCCTAATTTAAACAGAGAAGAAGCTATGGATTATAGATGGATTTCACCAATGAATTTAAAAATAGACATACAAAAAAATAAACAAAATTATACTGCTTGGTTTTACAAGATAGTAAATGAACATTTTGATGAATTGTTTTGAGAATAAAAAAAGAATAAGCAAAGCTTATTCTTTTTTTATTATTACATAAATATTTTAATTGTCTATCTAAAATATATACATTTTAATGAGAATTTAATGTCCAATTAGTATAGTTTATAAGTTTAATTGTTTTTATTAATTAAAGTTATAAAAATGAATATAAGAAAAGCATCTATTTTTATTTTATTATTTATAAGTTTTTTATGAATTGATAAGGTTTGAGCAGTATTTCATAATGATTCTTGTTGATTAGAATTACTACCAGCTTTTAGCCCTTCAACAAGTATAGCTCAAGAATATAATATAAAAAATGAAAATTATTTATCATATAATTGAATAAATAATGAAAATATATCTACTATATTGAGTTGATATACAAATATAGAATACTTGTGAAGAAATACAAATAGTGTATTTTTCTTACATGAAAATAAAATCAAAAAAGCTCAATACAATTATTGAAATATTTGAAGTTTATCTACTTTTATGGATTTATCATTAAATAAAGAGGATATAATTCATATAGATGATTATTTTTTATATTATAAAAATCCAGAGGATAATAATGATTTATATAAAATAATGGTTAATTGTACTGCACAAAATTTGAGGTGAGCAAGTACTAGAAATATAGATGGTTATACTTTTTTATTTGCAGAAAGTAACTCAATTTATCCATATATATTTTTAAAAAATAATAATTGAGATTTATTTTGATTTTCTTCATATTTTTGATGAGATTGATTCCATAGTTTATGATTAAATATAGATAAATTTTTATTTTATGAAAATGAACAAGAAATAATCTACTATACATATAATTGAAAAACTTATAGAAAATATTTTAATAATTATAAAAAAGAAATACCAGAAGAAGTATATTATTTACCACTAGATAATTATGTATTCAATGATTTAGAAAATATATATTATTATAATGATTATTATGGAAGAATAGATTCAATAAAGAAAGATTGAACTAGTTATTTATGAACTCCATTTTTTCCTTGAAAATTTAATTATATTGAGTTCATAGGTGATGAATATTATTATTCAAAATATGATGATTTAGAATCAGCTTATTATATATATAAAACTACTAACCCACTTTACTGACCATATATTAAATTAGCATGACCAATTTATTCTGATGATTCAGAATCTTTTAAAGACATATTTATAGATTATCCATATATAGTATATTTTGATAAAAATAATAATGAAGTCTATAAAATAAATGTAAATTGAGATACTGGCAACTCTTGATGATCATGAACTATTTCAAATCCCGTTTGACCAATAGCACAAAATAATACAAACTTAACAACAAATTCAGAAATAGTTAATCAAAAGATTTTAGATTACTATAAAACAAAAGAAGTAATACAAAATCAAGCTGTTAAGTCTTCTCAAGAATGAGACCCAGTTATGCTACAATCTTGAGAATTTATTTATGAAAATACTCTATTAAATTATCCTTGAGTTTGATTACCATTTTCTTTTGATATAACATATAAAAATCAAAGTCTTTATTCTTGACCAATATGAAATAATTTTGATTTTTCATATAATAAATATTTAACAATAGAAGAAAATTGAGATGTTAGATATTACGATGGTAAACTTTGAGTAGTATTATTTGAATATGATGAAGAGAGTAATGAATTTAAATACAATACAAGTACAAAATCAAAATTAATTTCTGTAGATGGTTTTTTTAAAATAATAGAAAATAATAGTATAAATTATTATTTTAACTCTAATTTAAAACTCGATTGAATAGAGGATAATTTTTGAAATTATATTGATTTATTTTATGATGAAGAAAATAAATTAGAAAGTATTATTGACACTCTTTGAAGAGAATATTTATTCAGCTATAAAACTGACACTAGATTAGAAAAAATAATAGATTTTAATCAAAATGAAGTTATTTTTGATTATTATAATCAAGATGATGAATTTTGATGACTTTATGATTTAAAATCTGTAACTCTTAAAAATTGAAATGAAGAAAAAACCACTAATTTTGAATATACAAAATGAAGTGATTTTGTTAGTTCTCATAATATAACAAAACTAATAGATTTTGCTTGAAATGTATATGTAGAAAATACATATGATGATTCTGATAGAGTAAGTGTACAAAAATTTGGTCAAGCAGATATAACATATAATTATACTCTAAGTACTGATGAAAGCTATATAGAAAAAAATGAAGTAATAACTAGAGTATGAGATAAATTTATATATACATATAATTCATGATGACAAATATTATCAAAAGAGGTATTTAAAAAATCTGGTGAAAGCTATCAATACACTTACACATACGATTCAAACAACAACCTAATAAAAGAAAAAAATCCAC
>CALMJA010000071.1 GCA_937864295.1 uncultured Candidatus Altimarinota bacterium
TTTGCATTTTATAATTAGACATATTTTTATTTATTAGATTGTAATTTATTTATATATTTTCATAGAATATCAAATTCTAAATTCACTGTATCTCAAACTTTTAAAAGTCATATATTAGTTATTACTTGAGTATGTGGAATAATCGAAACGCTTAAATAATTTTTTGCGTCATCTACAACTGTTAAACTAACTCAATTTATAGTAATACTTCATTTTTCAATTACTAAATTATTATATTTAGAATCATATTTTATAAAATAATATTTAGATTTATCAGAATTTTCTATTATTTTTTCAACAATTCAAGTAGTATCTACATGACCAGAAACAAAGTGTCAGTCCATAGTATCACTAAGTTTTAGACTTCATTCTACATTGAAAAAATCTCAAATTTGTTTTGTTTTAAAATTAGTTTTTTTAATAGATTCTTGCATTACAAAAAAACTATATTTTTTTTCATCACTATCTATGATAGTCATACAAGCTCAATCATGAGCTACACTTATACCTTGTTTTAAAGGTGTTTTAAATATATTTTCAACAGTATATGTTCAATTATTTATATCTAAAATACTAGCCTTATTTTCTATTATTCAAGAAAACATATTATATTTTTATTACTATATAAACTATAGCTATTATAGAAAAAAATAAATAAAAGCAAAGCTTTTATTTATTTTTTAAGTACATCTTTTGGATATCTTTCCCAAAAATTATTTCTAAATTCTTCATATTTATTTTCTATTATTGCAACTCTTGCATTTTTAGCTAAGTGTATAAGAAAATGCAAGTTATGATAACTAAGTAATTGCATACCAAGCATTTCATCTTCTTGTATTAAGTGTCTTAGGTATCATTTACTATAATTTTTACAAACTTTACATTTACAATCAGGATCAAGAGGTGTTTTATCAAGTCTAAATTTCAAGTTTGTTATTTTTAAATTTCAAGTGTAAGTAAATGCTACTCAATGTCTACCAAGTCTTGTAGGTAAAACACAATCAAACATATCCATCCCTCTGTAAATACCTTCGATTAGATCTTCAGGAGTTCAAACTCACATAAGATATCTTGGTTTATTTGTAGGTAATTTATCTTTGATTACATCAAGAGTTTTATACATATCAAGTTTTGGTTCTCAAACTGATAATCATCAAATAGCAACTCAAGGAGTATCAAGTCATGCCATAAATAAAGCACTTTCAGTTCTTAAATCTGCATAATTTACTCATTGAACAATAGGGAATAGTGCTTGTTCATAAGTTCATTCAGCTCTTCTCTTTTCATTGTTTTCTTTCCATCTTTTTACACATCTAACTGCCCATCTATGAGTTCTTTCCATTGCTTTCCTAGCATATTCTTTATTTGATTTCCCAGGCGCACATTCATCAAAAGCCATTATTATATCTGCTCAAATATTACTTTGAATATCCATAACGCTTTCAGCATCAAAATAGTGTTTTGTTCAGTCTATAAAACTTCTAAAATGAACTCATTCTTCTGTTATTTTAACAAGAGATTGTTTTTTTTCTCCTGGTTTTAGTTCTGTAGTTGATCTCAGATTTCAAAGTGAAAATACTTGAAATCAACCAGAATCAGTAAGAATTGGTTTATTATAATTTTGAAATTTGTGAGCTCAACCAAATTCTTTTAGAGTTAAATCACCAGGTCTAAGAAATAGGTGATAAGTATTATTTAAAATAATCTCTGCTCACATTTCATCAAGTTCTTCTCTATGTATTCATTTTACACTTGTTTTTGTTCATACAGGCATAAAAACAGGAGTTTTAAAACTACCATGTTCAGTGAAAAATTCTCAAGCTCTTGCAAATCAATTAGTATTTTCTAAATTAAATTTAAAATCAAACATTATTTTTTTATTATTTTTGTAAAAATCAGGCAAAATATTAGGTTTTTTTTGCAAAAAAGCAAATAAAAAAGATTGATTAAAATAATCAATCTTCTTCTAATTCATGTATCATTTTTTTTAAATTTTCAACTTTTTTCTTATCTCTTTCTAATTTTTGAGATAGTGTTTTATACTTATATTCTTTTAATAATTCAACAGATGCATGTTTCCATTCAGGGTCTTTAATTTTTATATTTTTAACTATTTCAATTTCTTTTTTTATATCATTATTTTTTTTCAAAAAATCATCTCTTCATAGATTATCCATATCAGCATCTTTAATTATTTCTTCATAATAATTTTTAGGATCTTTGTATGCTGGATCAGTAGCTAAAATTATATTTTGAATAAGCTCTATTTTATCGTCTGGATAAAGTATACTTTTTAAATAATTTTTTGCTATTTTTGCTCAAACTGGTTCATTTTTATCATATTGGATAACAAATCAAGTATCATGAAATAAAGCAGATAGTGCTAATATTTCTATATCTGATTCAGATAATCATTCTTTTTCAGCTAAATAAACTGCCCTAGTCATAACATCAATTGAATGTTCATAACTATGGTAATAGTGATTTTCAAGCGGTAAAAGAAGCTTATTTACATATTTTTTAGCATTTTCTATAAGTTTTAAATTCATAACTTATTTTAATTAGCAAATATTTTATTTAAATCATTATACGCTATTATTAAACTTAATGCAATTAATAGAACAAAAAATCAAAAATGCAGAATTGCTTCGGTTTTCTCACTAATTATTTTTTTACCAAAAATTCTTTTCATAATAGAATTTATAGTAATAAATAAAAATCTTCATCAGTCTAGTGCTGGTATAGGCAATAAATTAAATACTCATAAATTTATAGAAATTATAGCTCATATTATTACCATAAATATAAATCAAGCACTAAGTGAATCATTTATAAAGTCAACTATTCATATAGGTCAACTTAGTGATTCTATTGCTTCTTTTCTTTCTACAGGAGTTTCAGGATTAAATATTTTTTTAACTAAAATTCAGATTCATTTAAATGTTAACAATATTTGATTTTTTGTTTCAATAAATGCATATTTTGCAGAATCGCTTAGATTATATTTAATTAAATAGTCGTTGTTTATTTCTATATTTTCTCATAAATAACTTCATATTTTCCCTTCAATTGGAACACTAACTTTTACAAAACTTCATCAAACCATTCCATCATCTCAAAATACTTTCTTTTCTTCATCACTTAAAAATCAAGCATTTATATAAAATGCTATATCTTTTCAAGCATTTTTAGTAATTATTTTTATTACATCATCAGGTTTATTTATTTCTTCTACTTCCGCTAATTCTCATCATTCACAATTTACATAATCAAGCATTTTACTTTTACAAGTATAGACTTGATATAATTTATCTCATTCTTTTAAACTTGATTTTTCAGCTATACTTCACTTCATAGGATATAGTATAACTCATGGATTTTTTATGATTAATCCTGATTCTATAGCTTGTTCTCTAGTAGGAATTATTTTTAATTTAAGATTTGTTTCTATTTTTTCATTTATTCAAATTGGTTTTATTCAAATTAAAAATAGTACAAAAAATATAAAAAATGCTAAAACAAAGTTCATAAATATTCAAGCTAAAATAATTATAGCTTGTTCTATGCTAGATTTGTTTGCTAAATTATATTTTGCATCGTTTTCTTCAAGTAATTTAAGAATTTCTTCTTTTTCTTGTTTTCATATTTTTTCTCACGATTTATAAAAGATATCTTTTTTTGCTTTTATATCTTTTTCTAATTTTTCATTGTTATATAGTTTTTTATTTTCATCATATACTAAAAAAGTATGTGGATTTTCTCAAGTTAATTTTACAAATCAACCTAGAGGAAGCCAATTTAAACTGTAAAGCGTTCATCTTTTGTCTGTAAAAAGTTTTTTAGCACGAGGTGGTATTCCAAGTCAAAATTCTTCAACTCTTACTCAAAATCTTCTAGCAGCAGCAAAATGCCCCCATTCATGTACTAAAACAACTATGGAAAATATAATAATGGCAACTAATATTCATAAAAAAATCATTTTTTAAAATTTATATTTATAATATTAAAATATTAGTAAATTAACTTCAAAAGTAAAATTTTTTATTTCCTTATATTTTTTGCAAAAGTAAGCTTTTATGCTATAATAAATAAAATATTTTTTAAATAATTATTTATGTCTGATTTAAATAATAAACAAAGTGCTGAAAAATGAGTAGAAATATCAACTCAAAATAAAGATTCACTATTTAATAAATTTATTACAGATTTTTCAAGTTCATATTTTTCGTGAGAAGAAAAAAATAATAGATTAAACTCTGTTTTTAAATCAGAACAATTAACTCCAGATATAAAAAAGCATTTAGAGTTATTTTTGGCTGCTAAAAGTGAAGAATTTTCTTCTTGAATTAGTCGTTTAGATTTAAAGAAAATAAAT
Organism: uncultured Candidatus Altimarinota bacterium; assembly: GCA_937864295.1. Lineage (GTDB taxonomy): Bacteria > Patescibacteriota > Gracilibacteria > BD1-5 > UBA6164 > JABWCI01. The sequence continues at coordinate 4,376 of CALMJA010000071.1, forward strand.
GTTTATGATTTTAGAAAAAAAACAATATCAAAATTTTTAGAATTAGAAAATTCTAGAAAAAATTTAAAAGATAAAATTTTAAATGACTATGATATACCTGCAAATTGATTAAAATCACTTGATGATAAAATATTGCTTTTAACAGATTCTGAAATAACTAAATATTTAAAAAAAGATTCTTATAGAGTAAGTTTTATAACTAAATTGTTTCCAAACTTAGTAAAAAAGCAAGATGCAATCAAAGATTTTTTCTTAAAATTTGATATTTTATCTGGTTATACAGATTTTTCTCAAGAGAAAAAAGATGCTATAATGAAAATATTTAACAATGATTGAACTCTAAGAAAAATTGATATATTAATTTTAGAGGAATTATTTGAAGTAGGTATTTTTAATGATGAGCAAAAAAAAGAAATATTAGCTTATTTTATACCTAGTATTTCATTATCTGAAGTAAGAGAATTAAAATTATATTGAGATTTAACAGATAAAAAAATATCTGAATATAAAGAATCAATTATAAAAACATTTTTAGAAGAAAATAAAATAAATAATCTAGAACTTGAAAATAATACTGAATTTAAAGAATGATTATTATATTTATTGAATGAAGATAATATAAAAATATTTAGTCATGATATTATTAATTCATCTAATTTTCTTACGTCAAAATTAGATGAATTAATAAATACTTATGATCTTAGCGATTTTGTAAATTCATATAACACTAAATTAGAAGAAGCAACTATTCATGAGTCAAAAACTGAGTTTAAAGATTGATTTGATAGTTTTAAAAATAAACTATCTGAATTAAATAATGTAGCTTGATTAGAGAACTTAAAAGAATGAAATTATATAGTTTTGGACTTGTATCTTGAAGCCGATGAAAAAATGGATAAAGATATAACAAAACAATTTTTTAAAGTAAAAAAATTGGATAATTGAGAATATTGATTATCGCTAATTGATTCATGATTAGGTTCTATTAATTTATTATCAGATGAAACTAATGAAATTAGTTATACTAATTTTATATCAATTGTTTCAAAATGATTAAAAGTAAATTCTGATAAGTTTTTGGTTTCAAAATGTAATTTTTTAACAAAAAATGCATTGGATGAATCAATAAAAAAATGATTAATTGAAATATATTCAAATGATGATAAAACTAAAACTGAAATACAAGATGAATTAAAAATATTAAAACTTAAAGAAGATGAAAAAAATATTAATTCGGAACTTATATTAGAAATTTCAAATCTTGATAAAGTAAAAAAAATAGATGATGAAATAAATGAATTAAAACTGGAATTAAGTAATCCAAAAATAGATATAGATAGAAAAAATCAATTAATTATTCTTTTGGAAAATAAAATTTTAGAAAAAGAAGAATTAATTAAAGAATTAAAAAATAATAATGATGAAAATTTACCTGAAAATATTAAAGAATTAAAATCAAAACTTTTTGAAATTGAAAATGAAATACAAGTTTCAGAAAATATATATTGATATGATAAATTATTAGAAAATTTAGATGAATATGATTCAGAATGAAAGAAATATTGACTTTCAGAATGAGTTTCTTTTACTTCTAATAAATGAATTTATACTATTAATAAAATAGATAGAAATAATAATCAAATTGATGTTGAATGACTTTCGGGTTTGACCCAAAATATAAGTTTTAAAGATTTTTTTGAACAATTTAAAAAAATAAAATCAAAAAGATTATCATCTACTAAAAAATCTAGTGATTTTATTAATAATATATGTACAGATACATCTTTGGATTCTTCTATTGTTGATTCTTGGTCAAAATTTGAATTTAAAGATAATTGAATTTATAAAAAATGATCAACTCATAACATAGAATATGAATATATAAAATCTAGTGAATCTAATGAATTAATAAAAATAGAAAATATTTCTTGAGAAGATGCAGTTATAAGTTTTTGAGAATATGATGAATATGAAAAATGAGAAAATTGAGAAATAAAGAAAGATAAAGAATGAAAGAAAATAAAAAAATCTAGTATTACAATGTATACTTGATCAAGAAAAAAAGTAAGTATTTCATGGCTTGAATCTTGGATAAAATTAGAAAAAGCCAATGCTTCTTCAAGTGATGAAGAAAAAGATGTAGAAAAAACTAATATAAACTGAGAAAAAATAAAATGAAATTTTTGGTCTAGATATTTGAGTAGACTTTCTGTTTTTGATATAATGAGTTGAATGAAGTTAGGACTTAATTCAATAGAATCATATTTAAAAGAAGGTACAGAAGAAAAATGAGCAAAAGCTGCACAATGAATATTTGGTAAATTTTTGCCTGAAGCTCTTAGAGATGATTTAATGAGTAGGGTTGAAGAAAGCCAAAAAAAGAGATCAGAAGATTATGTAAATAAACTTTCAAATGTAGACTCATGGAAGGCAACTAGAATGATTATTGAATGGTTAAAAAATAAAGATGCACCACAATATTTAAAAGAAGCTGGAGCTTTGTTTATGCTTCAAAAATATTGAGTATTATATGCAAAAGATTTATATGCATATAAATGAAAATTTTTATTTTATGAATCTTTTGGTTGAAAAATATGAGATAAATTATTTGAAGAAGTAAAAGCAGAAGCAAAAGCAACTAATCAAAATTTTACAGAAGAACAATTATTATTTATTCTTGTTAAAAGACAATGTTGAGAAAAATGATATAATTGAGTAAGGAGAAGATCTAGATATCATAAAGAATTCAAGAAAATGAGAGCTAATTGAAAATCTGGTGAATATGAAACATGACAATGAGATGCGAAAGATGAAAGAACTGTTTGAGCAAGAATTGGTTGAGCAATGTGAGAGCTTTATGGTTGAACATATGCAAATGCTAGATGATGGCTTGAAGAGGCAGTTAATAAATGATGAAGTATGGAAGATATGAATAAAGTCCCATTTGTAATGGCATTTTCAGGTATTTCATATAACTTTGAACAAAGTGAACTTGATCAATTAAAAAATTTCCCTGCAAAAAGTATGATGTTACCAGTTCTTAGATTTTTATCTTTAAGTAAAGATATTGATTTAATGAATCAAACTATATTGGAAGTGTGTAAAAGATATAGTGAAGTAAAATCAGATTGAAGTATATATAGTGAAGCATTAGAAATATTTTCAAATCAAAAAAATAATTCTTTATCTGAAGCTAAAAAAATAAAGAAGACAGAAGATTTTTATAAAAAACATTGAAAGGTTTTAACAGATATACTTTATATGTTAAATACTTGAAATAGTTGAGATAAAAATAAAGACTCATATATAAGTAAAATGATACTTATAGAAAAAGATGATAGAATTGATGATAATTGAAAAACTATTGCTTGAAATGTCACATTTAAAAGATATTACAACTTACTTCAAGCTTATACTTGAGAATTTAACTTTTGAAATGACGATTTATATTGAGATGCATTTTCATGAAAATGAACTAGTTGAATAAATATACATAAAGCTACAAAAGAACTTTTACAACAAGTTCAATGATGAACATATAGGCTTGCAAATGCTTGACCTGCTATGTGGGATGAACTTAGAAATGAAATTGATGCAATATTAAAAAGAGATTACTGAATTTATTGAGAATCTTGAAGGCAAATAGATTTAAAAAATATGATTAGATGATTTATAGGATGATTACTTGAAGCGCATGGTACAAACTCTATGGCACTTAGATCACTTGTATCATCTAATTCATCTACTATTTATTCTAAATCTAAAGATTGGTGAATAGATTTAACTAAAATAATGAAATATTCTTATTCTGATATTATGAATTGAAAAGCAGAATTATTAGTTAATGAGTATGTAGATATTTTATTAAATTGAAAACCACAATTAGAAACTAGTAAGTTTGATAAAACTATTTTTTGAGTTAAAGATGCTGTTAGTAATATATAAATAAAAAAACAAACCAGGAAGGTTTGTTTTTTTATTTATAATTTGTTAATATTGTAGATAATTCTATTTTATGAACATTAGTACTTACTCAATCTGTCCGTTGAACAATACTTTTTATTTCTAGTCAATCATTAATTGTAGAATTATCTCATTCTTTAGCATTTATATTTGTTGTTTTTATTTGTCTTGTATAAAATTGTTTCAAAGTTGAACCAGCATTATGAGTATATAATTTATTTCAATCTAAATATATTCTGTAAAATGTTCTATAAGGAGCACTTGAAAAACTATCTCATAAAGATAATGTATCTTCAGTTAGAATCCATCTATTATTAACATCTCTAAGAACTTTATAATTTCAATTATTTTTAATATTATTAGTAAAACTGCTATCTCATATGCAAGCTGAGTCATAATTAAGAGTTTTCCAACAATTTAATTTATCAGAAGAATAAATTGACCAATTAGTATCTCTTATATTTGTTACTGCCTCTATTCATTCTCTAGCTATTTGAATAGCTTGAATTTTATTTTCTATACTATATGTTAAATTTAAAGACTCAGAATATATTTTATAAACTCAAGTTAATCATAGTACAATAACTAAAGTTACAATCATCGCTTCTGCAATTGTTGTTGCTGTTTTTGATTTTTTCATTTTACAAAAAAGAAAAATAAAGTAAATTATAAATAAACTTAACTTAAATATAATAATTAAAACAATAAATGCAAAAATTTTCTATACATGATGAAAAAAAAGTAAAAGAATTACTTGAAGCTAATTGAGAAAAAGCTTTTAGATATAGTCAAATTGAGAATGCTATATATAAAAACTTTATTACTGATTTTGATGAAATGAATACACTTTCAAAAAAAATCAGAGATTTATTAAAAGAGAATTGTTTTTTTAATTCTCTTGTTGTTGATGATCAAAAAACAAGTTCTAATTTGCAAACTACAAAAATACTTTTCAAAACAGAGACTTGAGAATTTATTGAAGCTGTAATAATGAGACATCTTACTTGAAGAGTTACTCTTTGTATTTCTTGCCAAGCAGGTTGTCCTATGGCTTGTAGTTTTTGTGCTACTTGAAAATTATGACTTTTAAAAAATTTAACTAATTATGAAATAATTGAGCAAATATATTATGCTGCAAAATTATTAAATGATGAATGAGAAAAACTTAGAAATATAGTTTATATGGGGATGGGGGAACCAATGCTTAATTATGAAGTAGTTAAAGAAACAATAAATATAGCAAATAATCAAAAGAAATTTGATTTAGCAAATAGAAGAGTTACAGTTTCAACTTGTTGAATAGTTCCATGAATTAAAAAATTTACTTCTGATTTTCCACAAACTAGTTTAGCTATAAGTCTACATGCTCCAAATGATGAAATAAGAAAACAAATAATGCCAGTTGATCATACTTATCCATTAAAAGATTTAATGGCAAGTTTAGATGAATATACTGCTAAAACAAATAAAAGAATATTTTATGAATATATAATGATTAATTGAGTTAATGACCATATTAAATTAGCTCATGAATTATGAAAACTTTTAGAGGGAAAATTAGCTCATGTAAATTTTATACCTTATAATGCTTGAGAAGGTACTTGATGAACTTATTTGCCAACACCTAGATTTATAATAGAAAAATTTCAAACAATATTACAACATTATTGAGTAGTTTCTACAATTAGAGCTACAATGTGAGATGATATAGATGCTGCTTGCTGACAATTAGCAAATAAAAAAGAAACTAATAAAGATTAGTTTCTTTTTTATTTGGTATAAAAATAAAAAATGTCAAATCAAAAGAAAAATCTTTTAAGATTATTTTTTTACTTTTGCTTAAAAAATATATAATTAATAAAATTTTTTTATTGTATAGCTAAATTATTTATGAGACATCTTATTTTTAGAATATTTTTAATTTTTGTTTTTTGAGTATTTTTATTTTCATATATTTTCCCACGGAAAAATTATAATATTGAAGTACCTTTTTCTGGTTGAGATTATAGATTAGGTTTAGATTTACAATGATGAATAGAATTAGACTATAAAATAGATTTAACTGAACTTGAAAATGAAGATTGATTTAATAAAACAAGAGAAAAAGAAGTTATTGAATGATTAAAATCTATTATTGATAAAAGAGTTGAAGCTTTGAAAATAAATGATTCTGAAATAAATGATGCATCATATGCTTGAGAAAATCATATAATTGTTCAAATTCCTTTAAAGTGAAATGATAGTATAGAAAACTCTGCAAATATTGCTAAAGCAAAAGAAGCAATTTGAAAAGTAGTAAAAATCCAATTTAAAGAAAGAAAAGCATCTTTTACGCAAGAAGATTTTGATAAAAGATATAAAATTGCAACAGATGCTTTAGATGAAATTGCTACTTGAGAAAAATTTTCAGTTATTTCTTCTAAGTTTGCTTTATCTTATGAAAATATTCTTTCTTGAGAAATTTCTAAATATGAAGATTTATTAAAAAATACTTCTGATATAAAAATAAGACAAGTAAATGAAGTAGAGTTGTTATCTTGAGAAACATGATATTTGTTAGTTGATAATATAATAACTTGAGATACAATAAAATATATTTTTATTTCAAAAAGTCCATCTGAATGGACTCCTGCTATTGATTCAAAATGAAGAATATTAGATGATAAATATTTTTCTAAATCATCAGTTCAATATAATGAAGCATTTCAACCAATGATTGAATTAGTATTTAATTCTGAATGAGCTGAAATATTCTGAGAATTATCAAAAAGATTGGTAGGTCAACAAATGGCAATTTTTGTATGATGAGAGATGTTAACTGCTCCAGTTATAAATGAACCAATATATGGTTGAAAAGCAGTCATAACTTGAGATTATACACCTGAAGAAGCAAAGAAACTATCTATGGATATAAATACATGAGTAGTTCCTGCACCTATTTATTTAACTAGTGAAAAAACTATAGATTCAAAAATATGAGCAAGTTCTTTGGAAAAATTAGTTTTCGCATGATTTACATGATTTTTTCTAATATTTCTATTTTTAATTTTTGCTTATAGAGTATCATGAATTATGGCAACTATTTCTTTGATTTTATATACTATATTAGTTTTATCTATAATAAAAATGTTTTGAATAGTACTTACTCTTGCTTCTATAGCATGATTAATTCTATCAATTTGAATAGCAATAGATTCTAATATACTTATTTTTGAGAGAATAAAAGAAGAATTGGAAAAAGGTAATACAATACTTGATTCAACAGATATTGGTTTTAGTAAATCATGGTCTGCTATATGGGATTCAAATTTTACATGATTAATAGTATCAGTTATATTATTTGTATTTTGAACAAATATGATTAAATGATTTTGATTAATGCTTTGAATCTGAATAATAGTATCACTTTTTACTGCTATATATATATCTAAAATATTTTTATTATTAAATTCATTTTTAATTAAAAATCCAAATACATTTATATGATATTCAAAAAAATAAAAACCACTTTTAAGTGGTTTTTATTTTGTATCTAAGATTATCTACATCTCATGCTCACATAAGAATTATTATTGCATTTTTATTTTCTTTATCAAATTCTTCAATTAATTTTAATGTATTATCTAATCATTTTCAATCAACTTTATTTTTATGATTTATTTTAGATACTAGAATTTCAGAATTTATTTTTTTCTTATCTTCTTCTGTATCTCTAGATTCATAAATATTTGGTATTATTAATTTGTCAGTATTTGAAAAACTGTCTATAAAACCATCTAGTAATTCTAACGTTCTATTATATTGATGAGGTTGGAATATTGTCAATATTTGACTATTTTTATTACTTGTCTTTATTGCCTCAAGTGTCAATCTTATCTCAGTTGGATGATGTCAATAATCACTAATTAGTCTATTTCAATTATCTGTCAATCATAAATTTTCCATCCTCCTCCAAACTCAATTATAATTTTTATATGTGTCTAGTATAACTTTTTCATCTACTCTAAGCAAATATCATAATATATAGACAAGTTTAGCATCATAGACTATATGTTGTCATGGTATTTTTAATTCAATAATTGGAAAAAATATTTTTTGTCATTTATATTTAAAAAATTTATTATGGACAGTTATATATTCTATGTCTTGTCTAATTCAAATTAATGTCGAACTATTTTTTTCTTCTCAATTTATAATTACATATCAGCCTCTTTTTACATTGTCAATTAATTGTCTATATGCTAATATATAATCATCTAAATTTTTATAATAATCCAAATGATCTATTTCTATATTTGTAATTATTGCAATATCAGGATGGTATTTTAAAAAACTTCTTTTATATTCACATGCTTCTATAATAAAAAAATCAGTTTTATTTTTATTATCATTTCTATGAAAAAAATTTTTTTGATCAAATTCTTTTAATATAGTTCATACAACACTGGTCATATTTTTTCCACTATTTTTTAACATTATTGATCATAGGGAAGTTGTGGTTGATTTTCAATGAGTTCATGAAATAGTTATTAATTTTTTACTATTTGCAATTTCTGCAAGTGATTCTGGATATGTTAAAGTTTCTAATTCTAACTCTTTTGATTTTTTAAATTCACTTTGATCTTTAGGGATTGCTTCTGTATATATAATTTTTTCAAAACTATTATCTATAAAATCAGGTCTTTCTCATATAATTATATCAATTCATTCTTTTTTTAAGCTTCAAATTAACTCACTATCAAATTTATCACTACCATATACATTAAATCAGTTTTCTTTGTAATATCTAGCAATTGCAGATATTCAAATTCATCCAATTCATATAAAATAAACTTTTTTTAACATATTAAAAACTTTGTGTTAGTAAAATATTTGTATTTTTAAATACATCATTATTTAAATCTATTATTTCTTCTTCACTAAATTTAGATAAAACCCAATCACTTACTTCAAATTTATCATTAAATCAAATACCAATCTTTATTCTTTTAAAATTTTCTCAAAAATGTTTTATTATGCTTTTAATTCAATTATGTCATCATGCACTTCATTTATCTCTAAATCTCAGTTTTCAAAAATCCATACTTAAATCATCATATATTACAATAACATCATTTATATCAATTTTATAAAAATTTGTTATTGAAATAATACTATCTCAACTTAAATTCATAAAAGTTTGAGGTTTTATAAGTAGAGTTTTCTCTCATTTATATATTCATGAACTTAATTCTGCTTTAAATTTTGATTCAAATTTAAAATCATCGAATTTATTTATATTTTTAAAATAATCTAAAAACATAAATCAAACATTATGTTTTGTATCTTCATAATTATTTCAAGGATTTCCTAGTCAAACTATTAGTTTCATAATAAAAGTTATTTTTAAATTTAGTTAATTATAATTAAAAAAAAATAAAAATAAACTTTTAAATTAGCTTTTATTTTTTATAATTTAAATTGTTATTATTAATATAATACTATTATGAAACTAGAAGAAGTTTTGGAGGTTTTAAAGCAAAAAACAAATGATAAGGATATACTTGAACATTTATGAATTAAGTTTAGAACTGATTATTTGGAACAAGAATATTATAGTCAAAAAATATTATCTATGCATAGAGGTGATTATTTTGTTTCTGATTTAGATTGAACATTTTTTAGAGGAGTATTACAAAAAGAAGCTTTTACTATATTTGTTAAATTTGTTAAAAAACATAATTATTTAGATCTAAATATAGATGATTATTATCTATTTTTAAAGGATTTAGAATTTTTTAATAAATTAGAAAAGAAAGCATATAATAAAGAAATAGAATTTTTTGAATATTTAAATGCTTGAATTTATTTACTTTTAAAACACAAAAATTTAGTTGATTGGCAATGATACTTAAATTTTATGAAATATAGTTTTAGATTAAAAGAAAAAATAAATCCATTTAGATTTAGTTTTGCTAAAATGAAAGAAGTTTTATTATCAGGTGGTAATTTTGTTTTTGTTTCAGGTGCACCAAATTTTGTTTTTGATATATATTTAGAATTATTAAAAGAATATATTTGAAAAAATATAGGAGAATCATACGCTAATAATGTTTTTTGATTTTGAAGTAATGTTTTTTTGGAGCTAGATTGATATACTCCTTTATGGGGAAGAGATCATAAAAAAGATTTTATAAATATACTTCGTGAAAGAAAAATAATAAATAAAACAATTTGAGGTATGTGAGATACAGCCAGTGATTTCGGTATAAGTTATGCACTTGATTTATGAAATAAGTTCTATTTTGTTAATCCAGAAAAAAAAGTAGTTGATAATATAGAAAAATTTAAAATTGAAAATATAGATTATGAATTGATAATTGAAAGAAAAGATTTGATATTTAAAATAAAAAAAGAAGATATTAATTTAGTTTAATATCTTTTTTATTTAAAAAATTTTGAATGTACATCTTTTAATTTTTTATTTGTCACATGAGTATACACTTGAGTTGTTGTTATACTAGCATGTCCAAGCATTTCTTGAATTGCTCTTAAATCTGCTCAGTTACTAAGAAGGGTAGTAGCAAAACTATGTCTTAGAGTATGTGCTGAAATATCTTTTAAAATATAAGCTTTTAAAGCATATTTTTTAACCATATTAGTGATAAAAAATCTAGTTAATCTAACTTTTTCATCACTAAGTTCAGATATATTATCTTTTTTTGTATTATGTCTTATGAAAAGAGGTGAAAATCAATCAGTTCTTTTTTCTAAATATTTTTCTATTAAAGTTGCTGCATTTTTTGTCAGATATACAACTCTAACTTTTCTTCATTTTCATCTTACAGCAAATTCTCTTCTTTTTAAATTTATATCACTTTTATTTAGTGCTGTTAACTCTGAAATTCTCAGACCAGTTGAATATATACATTCCATTATTGCAAGGTCTCTAGATCAAATAATAGTGTTTATATTTGGAGCTGTGAATAATCTATCTAATTCATCTTGATTTAAAAATTCCACATGTCTATCCTCAGCTTTTATTAAATCAATAGCTGTGGCACTTAAACTTTTTTGTCATTTTTTTTCCAGAAATTTTAAAAAACTCCTAATAGTTATCATATATGCATTAGCTGTTTTTATAGATATTGTTCTTCTTTTTTCATAAAGATAACTTCTAAATCATTCAGCTATATCTAAAGATAAGTCTGACATATCAAAAATGTCTAAATTTTTATATTTTTCGTCTATATATTCATTAAACTTTCTCAAATGTCTATCGTATTGTTCTACTGTTTTAGGTGATTTATTTTTGATAACTTCTAAATAATTTAAAAATTTTGAATGAGCTTCTTTTAATAACATTTTTCATACTTAAAATAATAAATATTATGTTATCCATTATACTTATTTAAAACTTTTTTCAAATATGATTTTGCATTTTTTAAAAAATACTTATTATTCCAAGATATTAATTAAATAATTTATTTTGTATGGTAGAAAAACCCGGGTGATGGACTTGATGATGGTGAGGATTTCCAAAAGAAGAACCAAAAAAAGTTGAAAAATGAGATAATAACACTACTTGAATAAAAAGTAAGCAAGTTTGATGGCGTTTATGACATACTTTAGATGAAGTTGAAGAACTTTTAAAATTAGAAAGAGACAAAAAAAGAACTAGATAATCTAGTTCTTTTTATATTATAATTTCAGGTTCTCATTCTGTAATTAATATAGTGTGTTCATATTGGCATCATAAACTTCAATCTTTTATAAATATTTCCCAATCTCAATCATCATCTATTTCTCAACTAGTTTGTCATAAAATAGGTTCTATTGCAAGAGTCATACCAGCTTTTAACTTAGGTCAAGTTCAAGGAGTTCAAAAATTATATATGTATGGTTTTTCATGTAATTTTAATCAAATAGCATGACCAGTTAAATCTTTTACTACTTTAAATCAAGCAGATTCAATTTCTCTTTGTATAGCATAACCAATATCTCAAACAGTATTTCAATCTCTTGCAGCATTTATTCAAGCATATAGAGCCTTTTTATTTGCTTCAATTAATCTAGCTCATTCAGGATTTTTATCATCACCTCATATTATTACCGAGAAAGCTGCATCTGTATTAACACCATATTTTTTATCTTTTATTCAAAAATCAAAAGTAACTAGATCTCAGTTTTTAAAAACAATTCATTTTCTAGCTCTTCCATGAACAACAACTTCATTTACACTTATACATATATTATCTGGAAAATCATATACTCATTTAAATCAGCAAAGAACTCAGTGTTCTTTTGCTATTTTTCCACACAAATCATTTATTTGTATTGCAGTAGTTCATTCTTTTACAGTTTCTCTTATTGCATCAAATACTTTTTTATGCACTTTTGCATTTTCTCTCATTATTTCTAATTCTTCTTTATTTAACATTTTTATATTTTTATTAATTACATTCACCACAATTTCACTTTCAATTATCTTGTTGATTACATATTTTTACAGCTTTAGGACAAGTTTTATTTAATGTTTTTATTGAATTTGATAAATCAATATGAACATTTATTAATTTTGTTCTCAAATTAGTTGTATTTAATTCTGAATTTCATTCAAAATTCATCATTTCTAAATACATACTATCAATTTTTTCTTTTATTAAATTTGTATTGGTAGAATTTTCTTGTGCTCTAATTGTACTGTTGATATCTATGTTTTCTTGTTGTTTTTTTTCAAAAAAATCTCAAATAACATCATTTTTAAAATCTTTTAATTTACTTTCTAATTTTAATCTTGTATTATTAAAAGTATTTTTTATAAAATTATTATTTTTACTAAATCATTCACTATTATATTTATCTAAAGCATCAAGAGTATTTGATTGTGAATCTCAAGATATTCATTGTTTTGATAATTCATTTTTTAATAATCTTTTTTCAGCTTCGTTATATTTTTCGTTTTTTGTATCATTTCAAAGCATTAAATCTATAGCATCCTTCCATTTTTGAACTCAATCTTTACCTTCTTTATTTAGAACTCAAATTTCTTTTATTGCTTTTGATATTTTTTCAAAAAATCAACCATCTTCACTACATTTACTATATGATTCTATATTATAGTTTGTTTGTATATCCATTTCAAAATTAGGATCAACTAACTGTATTTCTGTTTTATTTTTATTTATTTCACCAATTACTGTATTTCTAAATAAATCTAATACTGCTTCATTATTAGAAGTTAATTTTCAAATAAGCTCTCAAGCTGTAATTTCATCTGAAAAATTACATTTTCCAGTTATATCTTTACATATTCATTTAATAATAATATCAGTTTTTCAATTTTTAATTATAGAATCAAGGTAAAATTTTATACCTTTTCATTCTCATTCTAATAATCTATAATCTCTTTTTACTTCATGAGGAACTTCATTTGATATAGGGAAGACTGCAAAATATTTGAAATAAGAGTAGTAAGAATCGAAATTAAAAATTTGATTATATACTTTTAATGCACTACTCTTTACATTTTTATATTCATTTTCAACTTCATTTGATAAACTTTTATCATCTGTTTCTTTTTTATCATTTGATTCAGATAATTGAGTAGATATTTTATTTATAATACTTCTATTATTTTCAATATACTTCAATAAAGCAGGAGATGATTTACTTTTTATAGCACAATCTCCAGCATAAGTATAGTTTATACTTATAACAAAAACAAAAAATGTAAAAATAATTTTTTTCATTATATTTTTTATTAACTTCCTTCAGGAATTTTTAACATATTTGAATAAATTTTATTTAAATTCTCTATATAATTTTTTATTCATGCATTAAATACTTCTAATTCTTTGAATTGAGTTTCAAAATCACTCATTATTCAAGTTTTTACCTCGTTTTCTATTAATTTACTCATAAGTTCTTTTTGCTTTTGCTTATCTTTTTGATAGTTATTAAAAGCAGGGATATTATCTAAATATTGAGATGTATTCAATAAAGAAGAATTTAGTGCTATTTGTTTATCTGTATCTACATTTTTAAAAATTGATAAATCATTTCTTCTTTTATATTCTAATCAATTAGATTCATAATAAAATTTTAATTGATTTTCTGTAGAATAAAGATCATCTCATTCTTTTTTATCTTCTTTAACTATGTTTAACATAGGTATCGGCTTTTGAGATATTTGAACTCAAATATGAAAAATATCAGGTAAATTCAAATCTTTTAATCAAAGCTCAAAATTATTTATTGTCATTTTTGAACCTACTAATGAAGTATTTGTAAATTTTTTCAAATGGTCATTAGATCTATTTATTAGATATTCTATACTTATATCTTGAAATCAACCTCATAGTAATAGATGATTATAAGTTATAAATTTAATATCTATACAAAAAAATGTATTACAAGGAAATTGACTATTGTCTGTTACTTTACTATATTCACTAAAAGGCATTTGTAGAGCTTTTTTTTCTAATTCTTTTTTAGTTTTAATTTCGTTTTCATTTTTAGGTGAAGTTTGACCAGTTCAAGTATCTATATTTTTTTCATCAATTTTTGAATCTGAATTTAAAAAATTTAAACTATTTTCATTTAATCATGAATTAGAATTAGCTATGCTACATAAATAACTACTATAAACACTTTGTGAGTTTATTTCATCAAAAGTTTTTAAGTTATCAAACTCTTTGTTAGAATTTGAATTATTTTCATTTATAACATTTAAATTTAGTATATCTAATGGAGTTCTATTTAATTCATTTGCATTATCTATTAAATTTGATATTTCTCATGCTAAATCTAAATCAGTATTTCATTCGTAAACTGTAGAATCTTCCATAAAAATTATAGAATCTATATTTTGTAAATCAACTATTAAGTCAAAAGGACTATTTCACTCAAATCAATCCGCATATATTCAAGTACTTCCTAAATTAAAAATTTGATTTGTTTTTTCTTTTGCTTGATTAGAATATTCATTTGCAACTAATCAAATTGATTCTATTAATGAAATTAAAGTATTTTGATTTATAGATCAATCCTCATTTATACAACTTTTATCAATTTTATTTTTAATAACATCTATTTTTCATTCTGTTGCTATAAATTTTATTTCTTCAACAGATAAGTTTTCTTTAATACAATTATTTTCACTTTGTTTATTTATTTTTTCTTTTGTTCATTCTTCTCATACTATATCTATTTTAAACAAGTCTTCTTCCATTTTACCTACATTATCAGCAATACTACTATAGAATCATTTTTCAGAATCAGAACTAACTCAAAAAGCAAAAATTGTCTTTGAGTTGAAAAATGATAATATCATTAAAAAAAATATAAAAATTATTTTTTTCATTTAAAAAAATGGCTAATAATTTAATTTAAAAAATTATATTTAAAAAAATATATTTATCAATAAAAAAGCTTGTTTTTAACAAGCTTTTTCTATTTTTTATTTTATATTTAATTTATCTTTTTCTATAAATAATTCAAAAGCAGAAATATCATTAGAATTTATAATTCTTTCTGCAATTAAGTCTTCTATATTATCAACTATATATCTTCTTACTTCTCTTGCTCAGAAGTCAGGATTATAAACAACTTTAGTTATATAATTTACTACTTTTAAATCATATTTTAGAGTATAATTTCTTTTTTGTAATCTATTTTCTAAATCTTTTAATCCAAGTGTAACTATTTTTTTAATTTGATTTTTATCAAGAGGATTAAAAACAATTATTTTATCAATTCTATTTATAAATTCAGGAGAAAAATAATCAGTTAAATTAGCTTTTATATTTTCTGCTGCTTTTTTATAGTCTTCAATTGCTTTTGTTTCTTCACTTTCTTTTATATCAAATCAAATTGTAGCTGCTTTTTTAGTAAATTCTTCTTGTCATATGTTACTAGTCATAACTATAACAGTATTTTTGAAATTTATTTTTTTACCTTTATTATCAGTTAGAACTCATTCTTCAAGAATTTGTAAAAGTAGATTATATACTTCAAAATCTCATTTTTCAATTTCATCGAAAAGTATAACACTATATGGTTTTTTTCTTACTTTTTCAGTTAACATTCAACCTTCTTCATATCATACATATCAAGCATTTGAACCAATAAGTTTATTTACAGAAGTTTTATCTGAAAACTCACTCATATCTATTTTTATAAGTGCATCTTTATCATCATAAAAATATTTTGCTAATACTTTTACAAGTTCTGTTTTACCAACTCAAGTTGGACCTAAAAATAAGAAACTTCAAAGAGGTCTATTTGGATTTCAAATTCATGCTTTACTTCTCATTATTGATTTAATAATTCAAGTTACTGCGTCATCTTGCCCAATTATTTCATTTTTAATATTTTTACTCAAATCTTTTAATTTTTGAGTTTCATTTTTACTTAAGTTTGAAACAGGGATTCAAGTAGCAATACTTAATATTTTTTGTACATCATTTCAATCAATAGTCATTCTTTTTTCTTTTGGAACTTGGAATTTTTGTTTTAATTCAACTATTTTTTTCTCAAGTTCTACTTGTAATTCTTTTAATTTATATGCTTTTTTATATTGTTGTGAAACAACAGCATCTTCAATCATTTTATTATTTTTTGCTATTCTTTCTTTTAGTTTTTTAGTTTCGCTTTCATCAAAATTATATTTCATTGATTTGATACTACATGCCTCATCAATTAAATCTATAGCTTTATCTGGTAAATATCTATCAGTTATATATCTAATAGATAATTCTACAGCTTCTTCAATAGCATCTTCACTTATGTTTAAGTTATGATAATTTTCAAAAGATTCTTTTAATCCACTAAGTATTTGAGTTGCTGTTTTTTTATCAGGTTCATTAACTATTATTGGTTGGAATCTTCTCTCTAAAGCAGAATCTTTTTCTATATATTTTTTATATTCGTTATGAGTAGTTGCTCAAATAACTCTTATTTTTCATCTACCCATTGCTGGTTTTAATATATTTGATGCATCAAGAGAGCCTTCTCATGATCATGCTCAAATAATAGTATGGATTTCATCTATAAATAATATTATTTCATTTTCAACTTTAGAAGCTTCATCAATTACTTGTTTTATTCTAGATTCAAATTCTCATCTATATTTAGTACCTGCAACTAGGGAAGACATATCAAGAGATAAAACTCTTTTATCTTTCATAGAAAATGGTACATTTCAAGATGATATTCTAAGTGCTAATCATTCTGCAATTGCAGTTTTACCAACTCAAGGTTCTCAAATTAAAACAGGATTATTTTTTGTTTTTCTGTTTAAGATAGATATTAGTCTTTCAACTTCTATATCTCTACCTATAATTTTATCTATTTTTCAATCAATTGCTTCTTTTGTTAAATCAGTTGAGAAAAAATCAAGAGCAGGAGTAGTTGATTCAATAGTTTTGTTACTTTTTTGTTCTTTATTTTGATCAAAAGGAGTTGATTCATCCTTTTGTCACATAAGATTTTGAGTTATAGCTCATAAAATTTTATTTATAGATTCTTCATCTTTGATTTCAAATTCTCATATATTTGATTCTATATCAAATGAACTTTTAATTCAATCAACAGTTCATAATTGATTTAAATCAATTATGTTTTTTTCTATATCTTTTGGAGTTATTCCTATATAGTCTAAAAAACTATTTAACCAAGAGTCATTTCTAAGAATAGATAATAAAAAATCCTCAGTAGAAGCTTTTTGTTTAGAAAAAGATGCAGCAATTTTAACACTTCATAAAATTACATTTTTAAGTCTATGACTCATTCCAGCATAAACTCATCTTCTTTTTTCTAATTTTTCATTAAAAATACCTTTATTTATAATTTCTATTGTTAATTTCTCATTAATTCAATACAAATTAAATATTTCTTTAATTCATCCAGTAGATGTTTTAACTATTTCAATAAATATATCTTCAATAGCTAATTCTTTAATTCAAATTTCTTTTGCATTGTTTTCGGCATTTATTAATGCTTTTTTATATCAATCAGAAAAATTGTTATAAGACATTTTTATTTTTTGTTAGTAATTAATTTTTGCAAATATAATAATATTTTATATAATTATTATATCATAAAAAGATTTTAAACAAAGTTACTTGCTTGTTTTCCTGTTAAAAACTCTTAGACTTTTGCAAATAATCTTTTTTAGTTAATTTTTAATATAAAAAAATATGTCTAAAAAAAATTTATTTTTATTAGCTGCATGATATGTTGCAGGTTGAATAATAGCTTCAATTTATAATAAAAAGAAACCAGAACAATTAAAAAAAGAATTAACAAAAGCAAAAGAAACTTGAGAAGGAAGTTTTAAAGTTTTGGTTGATACTTTTATTGAAACTCATTCTAATTTATTAGATGATTTAAAAAAGGAAGTATTAAGTGAACAAAATATAGCTAAGTTTGAATCTCATAAAGAAGAAGTTTTAAAAATAATTGATTCATACAAAGAAAAATGAAATTCATTAATAAATGAATTAAAAGAAAATGGTAAATGATATATTTTGGTTATATCTAAAAAATTAGAAGATTTATACAATGAAAAATTACTTGAAATAGAATCAATAAAAGGTATGACACCTGAAAAAATTGAAGAATTAAAAAATAAATTACTTTTAAGTTTTGAAGAACTTAAAAAAGAAATTAAAAAAATAAAAAACAAAGAATAATTCTTTGTTTTTTATTTTTAATTTTCTAAAGCTTGTTCAACTTCTCATGCTATTTTAATAGAAGGAGTAAGAGTTTTTGATCAAACTGCCCATTTAGCAGGACAAGCAGTACCTGGATGACTTCTCATAAATTGTAATGCTTCAATTTTTCTAATTAATTCAGCACTATTTCTTCCTAGAGGACCACTAGTTACTTCAATACCTCTAACCATTCCATCTGGATCAATTATAAAAGTACCTCTTCAAGCTATTCCTGTTTCTTCATCTAATATATTATAAATATCAGCAACTTCAGTAGTGTGATCAGCTAACATTTTGTATGGGAAATTTTTCATTAATCATTCATGTTTTACCCAAGCTCTATGAGAAAAAACTGTATCAGTAGAAGCAGCAAGTACTTCAACTCATAATTCTTTAAATTTAGCTTCTTGTTCAGCCATATCTTTTAATTCAGTTGGACAAACAAATGTAAAATCTGCAGGATAATAAAATAAAACTACCCATTTATCTTTTAAATTAGATAATGAAATTCTTTCTTCATCATCAGTTTTTGGATTGTAAGCTGGTAAGTCAAAACTTGGAGCTTCATTGTCTATTTTTACAATAGAAGGGAATTCAAAATTTTCCATTTTTATTAATTGTTAAGTGTTAATTATTTGAGATTTATTTATCTCATATCCTTAGAATATTTAAGTTAAAACAAAAGTCAAATAAAAATGAGAATTATTCTCATTTTTATTTGACTTTGTTTTATTTTTCTAGTATTTCTACTTTCGTATCGCTATTTGATTTATTTCAAGAAGCGTCAGTAGCCTCTATTTTAATAGTATGAATTCATATACTTAAATCTCTATTTTCATTTATTGGTAAATTTATTTTTCTAGTGTCTCATAAATTTTTATATTCAATTCAATCTAAATAAATTTTTACATCGATTTTTGAATTATCTTCTATAGATGCTTTGAAATTAAATAAATCAGTATTATACAATTTTATACTATTATCAATTGGATTTTCTATTGTTATTATTGGACCAATAGAATCTTTTCATCATATTTTTATATTGTTTATTTCAGAATTAGAAAAATAATTTTCATCTACTGCTCTTACTTCTAAAACAACATTTTTATTTTTATACATTCAAGGTAGAAAAATATTTCATACAAAAGTTCATTCTTTTTTACCTTCAGTATCTATTGTTTGAACAACAACTCAATCAATTAATATTTCAACTGATTTTATAATAGAATCACTTCTATATGCTAATTCAATATAATTTTCACCTATAACATATTCTCAATTATTTTCAATATTTGATTTAATTACTATTTTTCAATTTGAACTAGTTCTTTCACAAACTTTATCATTTAATGTAGTTATTAAATTGGCAATATTTCAGTATTTAGCTTTTGCTTCATCTGATTTAGCCCATTCTTGTACTGGAATTTCCCATGCTGGATTATTTGGTTGCAGTGAGTGAAATTCAATTAAAGTAGCATTTCTTACTGCTGCTGCAGGTGTTTCTGGTGTAACTTTACCATTACATAAAATATCTACTTCTACACTTTGGTAGCTGTTATCGTATTTTTCAGGTTTATTAACAAATACTGATTTTACAAGTAAATTAGCTCAGTAATTTTCAGGATTTGGTAATAATCAAGTTATTTCTGATATATTTATTTCACTCACTCACCTGGGTCTAGTCCAAGTTTTTACAGGTTTATTTTTATGTGCATATTCCATAAAATCTCTCCATATAGGTCAAGCTGCATTTAATCAATCTCAACTCATATTTGTTGCTGATCAATCTGTATTTCAAGCCCAAACTACAGTAGTTATTTGAGGTGTATATCAAATAGTTAATAGATTTCTAGGATATATATATTTTTTACCATCTTTTTCGTATTGTTTTGTAGAAGTTCAAGTTTTTGCAGCAACTGGTCTAGATTTCAAACTTACAAACCCATTCCAAGATGAAGGACGAGCCGTTGTATCGCTTAATATAGTATTTATAACATAACTTTGTTCTGCACTTATTACTTTTTCTTTTTTAACTTCTTTTTTTTCTTCTATTATATTTCATTTAGAATCCACTATTTTTAATATTGGATTAATCTCTACTTTTTCTCATAAATTAGCAAATACAGTATATGCAGAAGCTAATTCTAGAGGAGTCATTTCTCATGTTCAAAGAGCAAGAGAAGCTCAATAAGTTCAATTAGTTTTAAGTGATTCTACTCATAGTTTTTTCATAAATGCAACAACACTTGCTTCTCATCAAGCCATATATAGCATTTTTATTGCTGGTATATTTCTAGAATGATTTAAAGCTGTTGATATATTCATCTTTCACATAAATCATCAATCGAAATTTTTTGGAGTATAATTTCATGGAAATGTAGTAGGGACATCATAGATAGGTGTTTTTGAACCTATTTGATTATTAAAAATTCATAATGCATAAACAAAAGGTTTAAATGATGATCCAGGTTGTAATTTAGATGTTATAACGTTTACATTTCATTTATTTTCTGTATCAAAATAATCAACTCATCAAACCATTGCTAATATATCTCAATTTTCATTATCTATACTTATTAAAGCTGCATTATCTGCATCGTATTTAGCTTTATTTGTAGCTACTTGTTTTTCTACTAAACTTTCTGCTTTTTCTTGTAAATCTCAATCAAGAGTAGTGTATATATGTAGTCATCAAACAGATATTATTTCTTTACCATATTTTTCTTCTAAATATTCTTTTACAAAAAATACAAAATGCGCTGCTTTAATATTTTCTTTTTCTTGACTAAATAAATATCAAACTCAATTTATAATAGAATTTTTATAATCATCAAAAGTTATATATCAATCTTCAAGCATTCTTCATAATATGAAATCTTTTCTTCAAGTTTGATATTCTATATATGAATCATTATTTTTAATTCTAATATTATTTAATAGATTTAATAATTCACTATATTTTATAACAAGACATCACTCATTATCTATACTATAATTTATTTTGAAATTATCTTTTTCTACATTACAAATAACTATTTTATCTGTATTTTCTATTCAATTTCATTTTAAATTATTAAAAAAGTTTTTTAATAAATCAACATTTTCTTTATTTGCTTCTAATTCTTTTGGATTTATTACTTCAGTTATATTTTCTTCATCTCATTTAGTATAAATATATGGATATCATACGAGTCTATCAGGATGATTATAAGGTGAATAATAAGTAGGTCATTTTGGAATTGATGCCAATATAGAAGATTCAAGCACATTTAAATCAACTGCTTCTTTATTAAAATAAGTTTTAGCAGCTTCTTCTATACCAAATGCATTGTGTCAAAATGATATTTTATTTAGATATAATTCTAGTATTTTTTCTTTTGAAACTCATGCTGTAAGTTTGTATGCTAAATAAATTTCTTTAACTTTTCTTTCAACACTTCTTTCATTTGTAATAATAGTATTTCTAATTAATTGTTGAGTTAAAGTTGATGTTCATTTTACTCAACCATCACTTTTCCCAAGTAAAAAATTAACTCATGCTCTAGCTAATCAGATAATATCTACTCAAGGGTTTTCCCAGTATCTTTTATCCTCTCATGCAACTATTGCATTTACCATATTTTTTCAAATTTTATCAAACTCTACATAAGTTCTTTTTTCTTTGAATATTTTGTATAAAACTTCTCAATCTTTGTCGTAAATAACTGATGATTCAGCAATTTCCAGATTTTCTAATTCAGAAACTTTAGGTAAATCTTTTATATATTTAGTGTAAAGTACTAGAGTTAATAAAAATCATAGTACAACAAAAAAAGCAATTATATAAAGAACTATTTTCATTATATTTTTACTATTTTTTTCCTTAGAAAAAGAAACTTTTTTTGTATATGTAGTTTTTAATCTTCTTCTTTTTATTGGTGAAGTTGAATTGATATTTGGTTTATTTAAATCCATTTTTTAATTTTTAAAATTTTAAAATTTCTTCTGTTCATACATAGTCTTTTCATATAACTATTTCTATATTTGCGGCGTCTTTTGAATATTTAGGTAATTCTGTTTCTATAAATTCTCAATTGAAAAATGTTTTTAAAGCTTTTATAGTATCAGAGTTTTTAGATATACCATTATAATATATTGTAGTTTTTTCAAGTTCTTCTGGAGTATTTCAAATAGAATTTTGTTCAGGAATTTTAAATCAATATTTTAACATATTATTTCATAATTCTCATGCTAAATTTTTAACTTTTAAAGAATTAAAAATATTAATTTTTGCATTTTCTGTTTCTATACCAGGATAATTTAGAATTATATTAGAATATTTTACTGATTCTTCATAACTTGATAATTTAGATATATGAGTTCAATTTATAAGTAATATAGCCATTCATCAGAATAAATCTCTGTTTGGAACATATAAAATTCATCATTTTTGACAATTAGTACTTCCATAATAACATGAATCATTCATGTTTGAAGAAGTTATTTTATATTCGTCTTTTCAACTTACTGTATAAGCTAATTTTAGTATTTTTGTTAAATTAATATCTGTTGTTACATTTTCACTAAAAACTCAATATAGTTCTTTTATTTTTCAAGGAGAAGTGAAAAAATAACTTCAAGTTAGTTTTTCTTTTATAGCATTAATAACTTGTTGTTGTCTTAATGATCTATCAAAGTCACTTGTAGAATGTCTACTTCTTGAATATTTTAAAGCACTTTCTCAATCAAATAACCATATACCTTTTTTAAATACTAATGTACTATATCATCATCTTCAATCTGGATATTGATAATCTACAAAATTTTCAGCTACTTCTATATTTATTCATCAAATAGTATCAATAATTTGTTTAAATCAATTGAAATCAACATTTATATAATAATCTATTTCTTCTCAAGTAATCTCAGTTATCTTTTTTTCTAGCATTTCCATTCAGTATTGTTTATCGTCTTTTTGCCACATATATCTAGAATAAATTCAGTTTATTCTTCAATAATAATTATCAGTTCAAGGATATTTTACATATATATCTCTTGGAATAGAAAGCATACTTATTATCTTATTTTTAGAATTTATTTTAGTTACTATCATCGTATCTGTTAAATCTGGTGCGTCATGATTTCAACCTCATCTTCAAACAAGTAATATTGTTAAATCATTTTCATTTTCGTCTTGTGTAGTTGAAGTTTTTTTGATTCACAATACTTTTTCAAGCATAGTTCTTTCTTTTTCTTCTTTTTCTTCACTTGCTCTTAAAATTTGTTGTTCATCAATTTTTATTTGTATAAAATTTACATTTTTTATAAAAACTAATGCTATAATAAAAATAACTCAGATTGAAACAATTCAAATTATATTTAGTACATTTGTATCTTTTTTAATTATGCTTTTTTTCTTAAAATTCATTACGTTTTTTTTAATTTAAATATCTGCTACATTTTAATAAAAAAAACTATAATTTCAATTATATTTTTAAAATAAAAAAATGGCTAATTTTAGCCATTTTTTTATTTTAAACCTGGTAATCATCCAAGCATATCTCACATACCCATTTTACTCATTACTCATTGCATTTTTTCAGCAGCAACTTCTTGAGATTTTTTTACTCATTTATTTACAGCATCTACTATAGCTTTTTCTAAAGCTTTTTTTTGTTCATCATTTAATCCAGGGATTAATACATTAGTTTCAAATTCTGCTTTTTCAATTTTCATTTCTCAGTTAACAGTTATAACTAAACCACTAACTTCAGATTCAATATATGTATTTTCTAATTCTTTTTTCACTTTCATTGCTTCTTGTTGAAGTTTCATTAATTCTTGAGCTTTACTAAAATCCATTTTTATTAATTTAAGTGTTAAATTTTGTTTAAGGATTATATTAAATAATTTTAAATTATCAAATTTTTGCATTTATTTTTCATTTATGATATTATTTTTATATATTAAAATTAACAATATAAAAATGGCTTGAACAACTAATGATGAAGAATTATTAATATTATCTGATGACTCAGATAATTGATCAGATTTTGTTTTAGATGAACAAATTATTGATGATAATAAAAATAATTCATTAAATGAAAGTATTATTTCATTTGATACAGAAACGCCAAGTTTTGATTCTACATCTTCAACTGATTCTGAACTTAAAATCGAAAGTACTGATTTAGGAACAGATTTTTCTGTATCACTAGATTCAGAAACTCCAGCTTCAAATGACTTTGCATTTTCAATTGATCAAAATATGGATATTTTATGAGGTGAAACTCAAGTAGAGGAAACTCCAGTAGTTATAGCAGAAGAATCATCAGATTTTTCATTTTGATTAGACTCACAAGAAGAAACTTCAGCTTTAAGTTTTGAAGAACCAGCTAAAGTGGAAGAAGCTCCATTAGTTTCTAATGTGCAAGCAACATCAGATTTTTCATTTTGAGAAGAAATTACAGAAACTTCATCACCAGTTGTAGAAGAAGTAAAAGATTCATCAGTATGAACAATGACAGATATACTTGATGAAGCAATTGCAAAATTTGTTAAAAGAGAAGAATTAATTGTTTCAGATATTACTTCAAAAGAAGAACATATAAAATCGTTAAAAGAACAAATTGCATCTTTAGAATCAGACGTTAACACTGATAAT
This sequence comes from uncultured Candidatus Altimarinota bacterium, assembly GCA_937864295.1. Lineage (GTDB taxonomy): Bacteria > Patescibacteriota > Gracilibacteria > BD1-5 > UBA6164 > JABWCI01. The sequence goes on from CALMJA010000071.1 coordinate 29,678, forward strand.
GAAGAAGTCACTAGATTAAATACAGAAAAACAATCTATTGTAAAAAATAGAAAAGCACTTGAAAAAATGAAAGAAGTGCCAACTACTACAAAATAAAAAGCCAAAACCCAATAAAAAAGCCAAAACCCAAAATAAAAAGATAACTTATAAGTTATCTTTTTATTTTTTTAATATAAATTTAATATTTATATTGACAATAATATAAAATATTTTACAATTTACTCATATTTTTATTATTATCTATAAAAAATATGGTAAATGCATCTATTAAATATTTATGAGGTATTGAATCTGGAGAATATACTAGTCCAGAATATGTAACTTTAACTGGAAGTTCTACACTTGTTAAATTTGAATCTGATTTAAAAAATATCTCAGTTTTGATAGATTATTGAATTTTTCAATGATGAAGAGCAGATGATGAATACAATAAAAAAGTAGATGATGAAGCTATGAAATCTGATTTTATAGTTCTTACTCATGCGCATTTAGATCATTCTTGAAGAGTACCTTTACTTGTAAAAAATGGATATGATAATCCAATTTACATGACTAAGTTAACTGCATTACAATCAGAACAAATGCTTCTTGATTTTGTAAAAGTTGCTAGAGCTAAAATGGAAGAAGCAAAAGAACAAAATGAAAAAATAGAAAAAGAATTAAAATTACATATTTTTATAGTTGAGGCATATGAAAAATTAAAATCAAAAATTTCAAAACAAGATAGAGAAAAAATAAAATGAGCACTTTATAAAAAGTTCGGTGAAAATTATAATTTAGATGCATTATTTACTGAATCAAAAGCTATTTTAGAAGAAGAAAAAGTTTTTAGTATAGAAGATATAAAAACTAAATTAGAAACAGTTACAGAACTACTTTATGATGAAACAGATATTGCTAATATGATGTCTCTTGTTCATATACTTGAAGTTTGAGATGAAGAAGTTTTAAATGATTTTTTCTATATAGATAAATATAATAAAAAAACGCTAGAATACATTTTAGATAAAATTTTAAAATGATATGAAAAAGAAATATTTATAGATAATTCAGTTTTTAATAAAATTAAAGATGAATTATCTGAAAGAATAGCAAAAACAAAGAAAGTATTAGAAGAAAATACAAGAATAAAAAAAGATAATGAAAAGTTATCTGAAGAATTGGATGAAGCTTTAAATTTTGTTTTGTATGTTGATAGAGAACAATCAAAAGATTTATTTGATGAATATTCTAAAAAATTAAAAAAATATGGAGTTAAAGATTATAGTGATATAGAAGATGCTCTTGAAAAACCATATAAAGTAAAATATAGTTTAGAAACTTTAGAAAAAGTATCTAAACTATTAAAAGTAAAAGTAAAGACTTGAGATGAAAAAAATAAAAGAATTATAGATAGTATAAAATTAAATTTTTTAGATGCTGGTCATATAGAGTGAAGTGTACAAGCTCTTATTACTGTTGTAACTGAAAGTGTGAATACTGCACTTAAAAATAAAAAAAATAAAGATTGATTTGGTAAGAAAACTGCAAAACATACAAATTTACTTTTTTCATGAGATTTGTGAAGAATTAAAAATCCAAATTTATCTTGAAGACCTGAAGTTTCAAGTTTAAAATTAGATTATGCTCAATACGAAACAACTTATGCTTGAAGAAATCATCCAAATAGAGAACAAACTGAAAAAGAATTTTTAGATGAATTATCTATTTCTAATTGAAAAGTTATCGTGCCTACATTTTCTATGCAAAGAACTCAAGAAATTCTTATGCTTTTAATTGAAGATATGTATAAACATAGATGAGATAAGGATGAATTAGATAAATTAAAACTTGAACTTAAAGAAGTTGAATCTGATTATAATTCTATTGAAAATAAAAATAGTGTAAAAGCTAAACAATTATTTAGAACTATAGAAATATTAAAAGATGATATCAAAAAAATCAAAAAATCTAGTTATTTTTTCAATATAGTTTTAGATTCACCACTTAGTGAAAAAATAACAAATATTTATATAAGTGAACTTTGAGAAAAGTATGATTTACTTGATCCAGCTACTCAAATTGAATTATTTGGAAGAGAAGTAATAACGTATATAAAAAATAAAAAAGAACAAAAAGAATTATATTCTGGTAAAAGAGCATATAGAAAAGAAATAATTATTTCATCATCTGGTATGTGTGAATGATGAGCAGTAGTTAGCCATTTACAAGCTAATTTAGAAAATCCTAAATCAACAGTAGTTTTTGTTTGATATACTCCACCAAATTGTAGAGGATGATTAATTAAAGAAAAAAAAGACGTATCTATAGAGTGAGAAGTATATAAAGTTTCTTGTAATATAGTTGATATAAAATGATTTTCATGACATATTGATGAAGAAGAATTACTTCAATTATTATCTGAAACAAGTATAAATAGATGAGCAAAAGTTTCACTTACACATTGAACAGATTCTCGTTTAGAACTTAGAGAAAAAATCAGTACTTAGAACAAGAAAAAGTATAGACATATTGGTTCCAGAATTATGAGATACAGTAAAAATCAAAATATAAAAAAAATCGCCTTAGGCGATTTTTTTTATATTTGGTTCATTTTGATTATCTATCATTTCTACAAACATAATTTCAAGATTTGTTCATAAAAAATCTTCTATCAAATTTTTATTTTCTACAAAGTATTCAGGTCTATCCTCATAAATAACTATTTTACTAGGAATATAAGCTAAATTTTCTATCACATATTTGATAGTTTCATAAATTTTTTCAGGTGCTTTTTCTACTACTATATGATTGTAAATATCTAGCTTTGTTGCTTTTATTTTTTCTAATTGAAGCTCTTTAAATCAAGCTGTTAATATCAAATCTTTTCAAATTTTCATTTGTTTTATTATATCTTGTGGAAAATCTTTTCAAATATAATGTTCATTTATAAAGTTTTCTAATCAAATGATATTCATAATAGCTTTATTTCCCAAGTCTCATCTATTTTCTCTTAATATTTGAGATTTTTCAAGTTGTTCTTTTCTAGAAAAAATAGTATCGTCGAAATCACAAATTATAAGAGTTTCATCTTTTTTTTCTAAATTATTTTTTAATTTTTCTAATTCCTTTAATTGTTGAGTTAAATCAAGCATTTTTATCTAATTTAAAACTTAAATATATTTTTAATATACTTTTAAAATCATATTTTTCAAATAAAAAAACACCAATTTTTGGTGTTTTTTTATTTTATTATCTTTTTAATCTTAGATTTATTTTTAAATCTTCTATTTCTAAATCTTTATTTATTTCAAAAGTATCTAGACTATCTACAATTGTAGATAGAGTTTCATTTTGAATATATTCTTTGAAATTTGATATAACTTCATCACAACCTGATATAGAAACTTGTATTCTATCATCTACTTTATAATCTGCTTCTTTTCTAGATTCTTGAATATGTCTTACAATATCTCTTATATAACCTTCATTTTTTAATTCAGGAGTTATTTCAGAGTCCATTGATATAACCATACCAAATCAAGCTTCTATTGCATTTGCAGTATTTCCTGATTCATAAACAAGTTCAAAATCTCAAGTTTCAAGAGTAAATTCTCAAACTAAAACACTTCCGTTTTCCAATTCTGTGAAATTACCAGATTTAGCCATTTCCATAATTGCTTTTACATTGCTACCAAATTTTGGACCAATAGTTCTACCATTTGGTTTACATATTTTTTTAGCTAAAGTAGTTCATTCTACAACTAAAACATCTTTTACATTTAATTCTTCTTTTATTATTTCTTTATAATAATCACTTATTTCAAATGTAATTGTTATAGATTTAAGAGGTTGTCTTACTCTTATTTTTTGATTTGCTCTCCAAGCAAGACCTAGAGAAATTACTTTTTGAACTAAATCCGTGTCTTTATTTAACTCTAAATTGATTAATTTTTCATTGTATTTTGGGAAATCTGTTAGATGAACTGATTTATCACTCGTTAAGTTTTTGTAAATATGTTCACTTACAAAAGGCATAAATGGAGCAATTATTTTACAAGTTTCAACAAGAGTATAATAAAGAGTTTCATAAGCTTCTAGTTTATCTGTATCATTTTCAGTTTTCCAGAATCTTTTTCTACTTCTTCTTATATACCAATTTGTTAAATTATCCATAAATTTAACTATTGGTTTTGCAGCTTCGTTAAGCTTGTATTCATCAAATCATGTTCAAACTTCTTTTGCTAATTCATTTAATTCTGAAATTAACCATTTATCAAGATTATTTTTTAGTTTTATATTTTCTATACCTTTTGGTGAGAAATTATCTATATTTGCATAAGTTGTAAAAAATGAATAAGTATTCCAGAAAGGTAATATTACTTTTTTAACTACTTCTTCAACTCATGATTCCATAAATCTTAAATCTTGCGCTTCAACTACAGGAGAATTCATAAGATAAAATCTCATTGCATCTGCTCAATATTTATCAAAAATGATTTGTGGATCTGGATAATTTTTCTTTGATTTAGACATTTTTTGCCCATCTTCAGCCAATACTATACCATTAACTATTACATTTTTCATAGGAGCTACATCATATAGAGCAACTCATAAAACTATAAGAGTATAGAACCAACCTCTTGTTTGATCAAGACCTTCTGCTATAAAATCTCAAGGAAATTTGAAACTAGAATCTTTTTCAAAAGGGTAGTGTTTGCTAGCATAAGGCATAGCACCACTTTCAAACCAACAATCAAGAACTTCAGGAATTCTTTTTAAAATTGTTCAAGTTTTAGGATGTTTTATTTTGATATTATCAACAAAATGTTTATGAATATCTACTTCTTTGTCTGTGTCAGTATAAAAATATTTACCATTTTTTTCTTGTATTTGTCAGAAATCTTTGTTTAGTTCATACATTTCTGCAATAGAACCAATACAAACTTCTTCACTTTTATCTTCACTTTGCCAAACAGGAATTGCACTTCACCAATATCTATTTCTAGAAATATTCCAATCTCTTGCTCATTCAAGCCATTTTCACATTCTTCAAGTTTTTATTTCTCCTGGAACCCAAGATATATTTTTGTTTGCTTCAACCATTTTGTCTCTTATTTTTTCTACTGCTACATACCAAGCTGAAATTGCTCTATATATAAGCGGAGTATCACATCTCCAGCAATGTGGATATGAGTGGTCATAAGTATTTATCAAAATAGTAGCATTTTTTTCTTTTAATTTTGTTAATGCTAATTCGTTGTATTCAAATACTGGGATTCAGTTGTCTGTAAGTAGATTTTCAGTATTTCAATTATCTGCTATATGAGCAACAAAACCTAGCTTTTGTTCTTTACCTATTACATTATCATCTTCTCAATATGCAGGTGCTATATGAACTATACCAGTACCTGATTCAGTTGTTACATGATGACCAGCAACAACACTAAAAGAATTTTTATCAAGTGATAAACCAAGAGGCATAGAATTTGCTTCATTTAAAGTCCAAAAATCATCAAAAAGAGGTTCATATTTTATCCCAACAAGACAAGCTCATTTATATGTTCTAACTATAGTATAATCTTCTTCGTTCTTGTAATAACTTGAAATTCTATCACTAGCCAATACATAAGTATCTCAAGTTTTTTTATCTAAAAGTTCTACATAATCTATATCTACTCAAACAGCAAGTCATAAATTAGCTGCTAGAGTCCAAGGAGTAGTTGTCCAAGCTAATATATATTTATTTGAACTTCAAACTACCTTAAATTTAACAGTTGCAGTTTTATCTTGCTTATCTTTGTATCATTGATTTACTTCAAAATTTGAAAGAGGAGTACTACATCTTGGACAATAAGGAACTACTCTATGACCTTCATAAATTAATCCTTTATCATAAAGACTTTTGTAAACCCACCATACAGATTCCATGAAATCACTATCCATAGTTTTGTATGAGTTTTCCATATCTACCCATCTTCACATTCTATCTACTGTTTTTTTCCAATCTTCTACAAATCAAAAAACATTGCTTCTACAAGCTTCGTTAAATTCATAAACTCAGATTCTTTTTTCTATATCGTCTTTTCCAGATATTTCCATCTTTTTTTCTACGATATTTTCAATAGGTAATCCGTGACAATCCCAACCAAATTTTCTATCAACTCTAAAACCATTCATAGTTTGGTATCTAGGAATCACATCTTTTATTGTACCAGCCAAGATATGACCATAATGTGGAGTTCAAGTTGCAAATGGAGGACCATCATAAAAATTAAATTCTGGAGCATCAATTCTATTTTCTATAGATGCTTCAAATATTTTATTTTCTTTCCAAAAAGATAGGATTTCTTCTTCTAGTTTTGGGAAAGATTGGCGAGGGTTTACTTCTTTAAAGTTCATAGGTTTATTTTTAGTAATAATTTTAATAAGTTACTTCATTATAATAATTATTATTATAATTTTCTAATTTAATATTTGATAAGTTATTTTTATAATAATAAGATAATATAGATATTATTATTAATATTATATAAAATAATATTTTTAATAATCTATGCCACCATTTATTTTCTAAAATAATATTCTGAATTTTTTCTCAATATATTATGTATAATATTCATTTATGATAAAAGTAGTATAAAATGATCCCAAATATTATAGTTATAAGTAAATAATAATTTATTATAAAGAAAACTATTATTAATATAATAAAGATTATTTTTACTATATTGTTCTGATTATTATAATAATTTATAATTTTATTATTTATAGGTAAATTTAAATTTATATTAATTTTTTTAGATTCATTCTTTAGTATTTTTCTATTTTTAAAGTTATCAATTATTTTTTTTATTAAAAAATAATGAATTAATATTAATCATATTAATAATGTTGAAAAAACTACTATTTTAATAGTATCATTATTAATTATTATATATTTTTCAATTATTAAAAAAATTGCTGAATATAATATAAATCAAAATATAGGTATATAATATATTGTTCAAATGAAAAATAATATATAAATTATTTTAGATATTTTTTTTAATATATATGAAATTCATATATAAATCAAAGCAATTAAATATAATATAAATATGAAAGTTAATTCTGAGTAATCATTTTTATTAATTATTTTCGATTGTTCTATTTGATTTGATATCTTATATTCTGAAAAACTTGAAAGAGTTCAACTGCTTAAATTATTATTTATTCAAGTTTCATTTGATAATGAAAAATTTGCCATATTTAGTTTTATTATTTTATAAAAGCAGGAGAGCTTTTTTCTTTGTCCTTTTGTCACCAAAAGTACCAAAAGTGCTTAAGAGTTCGAACTTTCGCACACAGTCTACTAGGTTTTTTCTCTCGTTTCACGGCGAAATCTCACCCTTAAGAATCCCATTGATACATATCGAAAGATTTTTTGTTTTTTACTATTTTTAAAAACTTCTAGAAACATCCAGGGGTCTTAGGGGTTGAGATAGTGATTACAAGCCGTAAGTAACATAACTATACTAGCTAGTTCGAAAACCCCTAAAACTTTTGCTACCTTTTGGTTACAAAAGTAGGAAGTGGTTTCTTTTGGTCACAAAAGTAAGATAAAATGTAAAATCTTTTCAGCTAATTATTTTGTTCTCTTTTGGTCACAAAAGTACATATAGTTTTATAAAAATATATATTTTCTACTTTGTATTTTCCAATGCTTTACTTATTTTTTCAACAACTTCTCTACATTCAGAAATTAATAGTTCTTCATCTGCTATTTGTCTATATATTTTTTTTACTTGTTCAGTTTGAGTAATACTTCAAGTTATTTCATTTAGAGTTATTTGGCTAAGTAAATAATGATAATTTACAACTATATCAGCTGCTCTTCACATTTCCATCATAACTCTATTTAAATTTTCTTTACTAGGTTCTTCTCATAAACTTTGTACATAATCAATCATATTTTTTTAGTTATTTTTTAAGATTTCATATATTTCTAAATTTTGGTTTCTAGCACAAACAGTTGCTTTTCAAGAAGTTTCAAAATCAAAAGTTGATTCAAGACCTATTTTTTTTCTAAAATCTTCTATTAAATCATTTACTTCGTTTTCATTTTTATCTTCTGAAATAACTTCTATTTCATATCTTTTTCAGTATTGGAAACTATCTATATCTATATTTATAGTTTCTCATCACATTTTGTATTCAAATTTTTCTCTACTAGTGTCTATAAATAATACTCATGTAGTATCGTCTATAGTTATGTTAAATTCTTTTTTCAATATAGTATCTATTTCATCATCTCAAACTATCTCTTCTGATACTACTAAATTTGTTTCATGATTTATAGTTGTTATTTTTAGCTCATATATACCATTCCTCATTCTTAGGTAATACATAGCCTTAAATAATCTATAATCACTAGTATCTAAATAATAGTCTTTTAAATTTTCTATTCATATTCTTTTACAATTTTCTACTATTTTTTCATAGTCATCAAGTCTAAAAGTATATTTTTTTTCTATTTCAGTATGCATTTATATTTTTTTTAATTTTTAAAATCTGTAATTAATTCTAATGCTGTTTCTTTGTATTCATCATCACCAAATTCTAAAAATAAAGTTGCTTCGTGAAGGATATCATCTATCTTATCCATATCACTTTCATTTAAACCACATGTATAAAGTGTTTCAACTATGTAATCTATATTATCCATATTTTCTTGAACTAATGCTTCTTCAAGTTTAGATAAATAATTTGTGTATAATTCTGCTTCTTTCATAATGTAATAGTAAATTATAAAATAAAACTTTAATAAATAAAAAAGTATAAAAAATGTGTATTTCAATTTTATTGAAATGCATATTTTTTATACTTTCGGTCCTTCGTTATTGAAGAAAGTTACCACCTAAAGCAATACTTAATTTTATTTTTTTTACGAGAGATTTCACTACTCGGGAGATTCTACTAAGTTTTATACTTTTCTTTCTCCAGCATTGTCTGTTGATAGCAGACTCAAACGCTTTTATTTACAAGATAAATTTAATTATTTTTTTGTTTTTGTAAAGTTAATTTGAAAACTCAGTGCAATAATGAGTAGTTATGTATATTTTATAATAATCACTATCTTTAAAACTATTATTATTTTCTTTTTTTATAGCCATTCAAACTCAAATATATTTTAAATTTTTATGAATTATAGTTCTATAATGTGCATCAAGAGGGTATTTTAGTCATTTTTCAGACATAAACATATCAAAAATTTCTTTGCTAGCTTTTAAAGCTTCATCACTACAATCGCTATCAGTTTTTTTGCAATAAAATGAATGATATCATAGATTCTCTGAACTAGTTACACCATTGCTAACTCTACATTTTACTCATCTTTCTTGAAACCATTTTTCTATTTCAGAGTAATCATAAAAACTACTATTAGAGCTTCTTTTATGATCCATAACTCATTTTTCCATATTATTAAATGACCATTCGAAAGCAGTATTATCTAATCTTTCATCATAAGTATAATATGTTTTTAATTTAGCGTTATATCTAGCATCATTATGCCATGTTAACCAATTATCTTTTATAATAGAAAAGTCTATTTTATTTTCTTTGTAATGATTTTTAGAAAAAGTGGAAAATTTAATTTGTTT
>CALMJA010000072.1 GCA_937864295.1 uncultured Candidatus Altimarinota bacterium
TATCTAATTCTTTTTCTTTTCATTTATATAATTCATTAAACTCTTCATTTATAAGTTTCTTTAAATTATATTTTCTCTGTATTTTCATTTGCTCTTCTGTAGTTTTTCTATACATAAAGAGAAACTTATAATAATGAAAATTCATAGGGAAAATCTGAGAAGATTTTTTACATTGCTCTAAGAAAATAGAATAAGCTTCTCTTATTATTGGTGTTCTTGCCATAAGGATATATTATTAAGGAATAATTATATATTCATCACACTTTATTTGATTTGAAATATTATGCAAATAATATGATAATCATAATTCTTTACACTCTTTTATCTTATCTAATTTTTCTTGGTGTGTCATTTCACAACTTGTCATCACTAATAATAGTGATAGTATTATAATTAGTTTTTTCATAGGTTAGTTTTTATTAGTTAAGCTCTTTTATTATATTTGGAATTGTCCCCATTTTTTATCAAATTCTTCACAAGCATCATAATATTCTTCTGACATATCATCTAAAGATGTTATATATTGACAATCTTTATTAAATTCATTAATTCAACTAGACCATAAATGATAAGAATTATCTCAATCACTTACTATTTTTATATCTTCTGTTCTAATATAATTTTTTGGAAATTGTTTTATCATAGGTTGTTATTTATTGTTATTAATATAATCTAATATTTGTTTATATACTTTATCATCTTGTAGATGAAAGTCTTTAGTATTATCTAGTCTACATATTTGCCAGTCAAGTCAATAATTGTTAATATCAGCATAAATTCATTCTTCATAAAAAGATAAGTCTAATCTTCAATTCTTAGCGCAATATATTCTTAAGTGCCTTTCTTGAAGATTTCATATAATATCAAATCAATAATCATTACAATTATTGTTGTCTCCATATGTAGAATATGGATTTTCTAAATTTAGATGTATTTTAATAATTGTATCATTTTTTAATTCTTCCAAATCTTTTTTTATCTCATCTATTTCTTTTAGTTTACTTACTAGTTGTTCGTAGTGTTTCATATTAGTTTATCTTATAAATTAATTCAATTAGGTACTCAATTTTCTTTAATCCTTTTTTCTATTTCTTCCCATTCTTTATCAGAATATTCTCATACTATCATATTATTCTTTTATTAAATTAAATATATAAGTAATACACTCTTCTGATTGTTCAGATATTGGCTTTTTTAAATTATCCCATTTAGGTATTAGATTTATTGCATAAGCTATAAGAGATTGTGTTTGTGGTCTATGTTTTATATAATCTAAAACATCTCATAGATATACATCGTGTCAGATGATTTTATGTTGATAGTTTCTTTTTTATTCATAGTTATTTGTTAGTTAAATAATCC
>CALMJA010000073.1 GCA_937864295.1 uncultured Candidatus Altimarinota bacterium
ACACTAGAACAAAACAATAAAAAAAACAGTAAAAATAATTTTGTTTTCATAATATGAAATATTTATAAAAATATTAATTTTATTATATAAAAAATTATAAAAAAACAAAATAAAAACCCTTATTTAAGGGCTTTTAAAACTTGCATAATACTATAAAATATGTTAAAATTAAATAAATATTTTATCTTTATATTTTATATTATGACTTTTGAAAATTCTAAAGCATATGAATCAATAGAATGATCACCTAATTTACCTGATGAAAGAGCTAAAACTTTGAAAAATTTAAATTTATTTTCAGAGCATTTATCAAATTGACAAGTTTCAAAAGAAAAAACAGATTATATTGTTAATTATGTTTTAAGTATTTCAGAAATAGAATCAAATTATCAAAACCAAAAACAAAATATAAAAGATGAAGTAAGAAGTTTTATATGATTATCAATTTGAAATAAATTAAATTCTCATTTATGAGAATTTAATATTAAAAAATTTGATAGTGATTGAAATAGTAAAATAGATGAGAAAGAAGTTGATAATTATACAAAAGAGTTAACAAAATCAATAAGACAAATAGTTTTACTTTGATGATTGAATAATTTTTCAAATGCTCATTTTGAATCTTCTTCAAAAAGTGGTTTTTCAAATGCAGATAAGTTTATAGCAGATAAAGTAGATTTGTGAGAATTTGTTATGTGAGAAAAATGAGATAAAGGTTATATTGAGGGATTAATACAAAAATCATGAAGTATAAGTTCAAAAGAACTTTTTGAAATGCAAGAAAAAAGTTTTAGTCCTACTTCAACTGAAAGTTGGAAAAATCTTTGAGTATTGTTAGCCTGAGAATTTTGAACTTGAGTTGAAGATGTACTTAGGTTTCTTTGAAATATTCCGTCAGGTTTAGTATTATTACCTCGTTATCTAAAATATAGAGCTGATATTAATTCAAGCGATACTACTACAAAAACATTATGAGAAATTAAAATTCAAGAATTAGTTTTAGAAAACCCATCTCTTTGAATACTTGATTTACTTTGAGAAAAATGAATTGAAATGCTTAAAAATTTAGGTGATTTATTTACAAGTTGAAAACAATGAGATATAGCTAAATTGATTGTTACAATTGCTTGACTTGTAGCTTGATGAGCATGAGCTTTGAAATTATGACTTAGATTATCAAGAAAACAAGCAATAAAAAATTCTAGAAATGTATGAACTGAATGAAGATTAAATTGACAATGAGTTTCAAGCTCAAAGAGAGCTAGTTTAAAAGCTTGAGAAAAAAAAGCTGCAAAAGTTGAAAGATTTTCTTCTAAAATAGATGATTTAGTTTGATGAGCATGAATTTGACATTTAACTTGAGGTTTTAATGTAGAAAAGCAAAATAAATCATTATCAAGAGAACAAGTTTTAGCAAATTCTACTTGGCTTGAAAGATGAGATTTAAATTTACCAAATAAAATATTAAAAAATATGTGATTAAATGAACTTACTCCTGATCAATTGAAAGTTGTTGAAAAGGTACATACAGATATAAGTAAATGAGTTTATAAAAATGATAAGTCAGATTTATTATCTATGACTAGAGTTTTGAGAGAAGCTTGAATTACAAAAGAACAAGTTAGAATTCTTATGGAAAATTGAATAACTTGAGAATTTAAGTTTGATGATTTATTTTTTGCAGAAGTTTCTAAAATTGAAACTCAAATTGCAAGAAGTGATATTCAAGATTATTTAGATTGATTTGCTTGAAAAGAACTAAGTGTGGAACAACTTACTGTTGTAATAAATGAAGATTTAAACAGATTTTGAGATATAAAAGAACTAAATGAATTTTTAGATATATATGATATTAAATGAGCATCAAATGAATTATTTTTATTAGCTAAAAAATGAGCTCTTAAATTACTTATGAATGATTTAATAAAAGATCCAAAAACTATAAGTTTAGATAATTTAAAATATTTTTATTCATTAGATTTTGATTTTGATAACTTACTTTTAAATTTTGTTTCAAAATGAGATAAAACAGTAATTAATAGTTTTTTTGAAAAAGTTAATAGTTGAAATTTTGATATAGATTTAACTAAAATTAGCTTTAAAACAATAGATAGCATTCTTAAAAATCCAAATATAGACAAACCTAAATTATCAAAATTTATTTTATCACTTGTTGAAAAAAATGTTTGAAGTGATATATTAAAAATAATTAAAAAATATTTGGAAGTGAATTGAAAAGATATATTTACTTTTGAATTATTATCAAAAGTTAATTCTATTATAGATATAAAAATAGATAAATTTAATCCTAAAAATATAATTAAATCTTATTTAAATTGAATTGATATTGATTTTTCTACTGCAGAATTATTAAGAAAAGATAGTAGTGCAAGACTTAATTGGAATCATGAATTTAATGATAATAATGATTCTAGATTTAATATGATATATAGATGAAAAAAAGAATTTTTTACTGATATAAATATAGATCATTTTTTCAATCTAAGTTTTCATTCTTTAGCTCAAAGAGAACAATGACTTTTGTATGACTTAATTAAAGAAGGATGAGAATATTATGAAAAAATAAAAGATTTTAAAGATTATCAAAATATTTTAGAAAAAGCAAAAACTGCTAAAAATAAGACAAAATAAAAATCCCTTAAGGGATTTTTATTTTGTCTTATCTCATTCGTATTTTATTATTTTTTTTGAAAATGAGTCTTTATATTTTGTTCAAATTTCCATTATTTTATTTTTATCTTTTTTAGCTATATCTTTACCAGATTTGATACTATATTTAAATAATTCTTTCATTTCACTATTTGTAGCTTTAACTCATTGACTTTTTTTGTAAAAATAAAAACTAATAATTTTTCATATAGAAAAAGTCATTGCAAAATTAAGAGGCATCATTAAATATCAACCTACTCATATCATTCATATTTTTGAAATTCATACAATTGATTGCGATAAAAGATAACTACTTCAAACACTTCATATTATAGTAGTCATTATTTCTTTTGATTCTTTAATTGTTAATTTTATATTATATTTTTTTGCTATTTCATTTAATAAATATAAGTGAAAAGGTAATACACTATAAATATCTAAAAATGGAATTGGCTGTATTCAAATAATTGCTGCAACTGCTGAAAATTTAAAAATTGTATCATCAATATCTTTAATTTTTCATTTTAAATCATCTGTTAATAAAAATTCATTTATATCTTTGTGTTTTAATTTACCTTCTTTTAATAGGTTAATTTGGTTTGAATTATATATTATTTCATAAATATCTATTTCATATAATACTCATTTAAATGTAGTTTTTCATAGATAAAGAGAATAGATATTTCTAATTTGTTCCACATTTCTATGTACATTAGATGTTATAAAGATTTTATTTTCAGGAGTTTTGTTTTGTAATCTTGAAGAAACATTAACTGCTTCTCAAAAAAAATCTTCTCAATTTAAATTTATTTCTCTTTCTAAATCACCATAATCTATACTTATTCTAAGTTCTAGTTTATATAAATTTAATTCTATACTTGAATTATACTCTTCAAGTTTTTGTTGTATTTCTATTGATGCTATTACTGCATTTTCAGCTTTTTCAAAAACTATCATATAAGCATCTCATATAGTTTTTACAACTTTTCAAAAATATTTTACTATTATTGGTAAAACTATTTCATCTTGTTTATTTAAGAATTTAGTAATTTGTAATTGAGTTAAAAGAGAAGTTTTTAGCGTAAAATCCTTTATATCTGTAAAAACTACTGCTCATTTTATAGTATCAATGTGTTCCATTTTTTTATTTATAGGAGTTATTTATTAAATATTAACATAATCATATTTTAAAATCAAAAAAATAGGCTATAATTAGCCTATTTTTTAATACATATAATTTGCTTTATTTACTTCATGTTCTGCATTTGTTTCTGCATAATATATTTTTCAAGTTTTTACATTGTGTAAATAAAACCAATAAGGTGTTTTTTTGTCATTTAAAGTTGCATTTACAGTTTCATAACTAGGATTTCAAATTGGAGTTTTTGGTAATCAAATCATAGTTCTTGTGTTGTAATCATTTTTCTCATTTATATATTTACTTATTACCATTTTACATTGCTCACTTGTAAGTTTATATGGATAACAAACAGTTATATCTGCTCATATCATCCAATCGTCATTTAATCTTTTTTTAAGTATTCATGCAACAGTTGGTTTTTCATCATTATTTCTTTCTTCTTTTTCTACTATTGAAGCTAAATTAATTAAATCATTTATAGTTTCATTATCTAATTTTTTAAGTATTTTATTATATACTTTTACTTCAAAGGTTTCAAGTTGTTTTATTACGAAAGTATTTATTTTGAAGTCAGAAATATTTACACTATAAGTATCTGGGTATAAAAATCATTCAAGTGTTATTTGATTTTGTATAAATGGAAAAAATTCAGAAAGTGCAGATATTTTCTCTTTATTTGTAACATAATCTATATATTCTCAAGCGTTTATTAATCATTTTTTATTTAAACTTTCATCTATATCATATATATTCCAACCTTCCAATATTGTAATATTCATTTCATCAGTTATAGGATTATTTAGAGATTCTATTACTTGTTCTATATTTGATCATCCATTTATTTTATAACTTCAAGCTTGTAGTTCATAACTTGGTTTATTATTTTTTATATAATATCAATAATAAATATTATCAAGTTCTATTATTTTATTTCATAAATTATAGAAATTATCTCAAGCTTCTATTTTTATAATAAAATCATTTTCTATTAATTCATTATTTTTAAATCAGTTATAATTTATGTAAAAGTAAACTCAAAAAATTATAAAAAATAATATAATTAATTTTATAATTTTTCATAAAAAAGTTCATTTTTTTTCATTTTCAAAGCTCATATTTTTTCATTTTTTATTAAATATTTTTTTTATTTTATTTCAAAAGAAAATAATTCAAAATTTAAGTAAAAAAAATCTAAAAAACATTTGATTTATAGCCATTAATTCATATAATCTCTCCATCTGCGCTACTTTCGATTGTGTTTTTCTGATAAAGTAGGGCATTTTTAATGTTGTGAAAAAAGGATAAAAAGATTGCGTAACTCCGTCCTATGATTTTTTATTTTTTTTAACTCTATTTTTGTATGACAAAAAAAGCTTCTAAAAATATTGAAGTAGGGAGTTTATACGATATAAAAGGTCGTCATTATTTTACTGATGATAGATCTATCGTTTGAATACCTGAATTACTAGAAGTACAATTGGATTCTTATAATGATTTTTTAAAAAATGGTATTGATAAAGTTTTTAATGAAAGCTTTCCAATTTCAGATCATTCATGAGAAAAGGTAGATATTTATTATAAAGGTTTTGCTTTGGAAGAACCTAAATATGACCCTGTTACATGTACAAGAAAAAATCTTAACTATGAAGCTCCGCTTAAAGTTAGATTTGAAATGCTAAATAAAGAAACTGGTGAAATAAAAGAACAAGATGTTTATATGTGAGGTATTCCTCTTATGACAAAGATGGCTACTTTTATTATCAACTGAATTGAGAGAGTTATAGTAAACCAAATCGTTAGAAGTACTTGAGTATTTTTCACTATCGGTGAAGAATGATATTCTTTAAAAGTAATTCCAGCAAAAGGATCTTGGTTTGAAATAGATATTGAAAAAAGATGAATTATAAATGTAAAAATAGATAAAAAAAGAAAATTACCTATTTCTGTTTTATTTAGAGCTTTTGGTATGGAATCAAATGCTGAAATTTTAAGTGCTTTTTCTGATATGTGAGATGATATTATTACTAATAATGTTGCTCCAACTTTAGAAAAAGATAAAACAACAAATAGATTAGAAGCACTTCATGTTATTTATAAATTACTTAGACCAGGAGATTTAGCTACAGATGAAAGAGTTGAAGAATTATTTCAAGTTACATTTTTTGATGAAAAAAGATTTGATTTAGGAGAAATTGCTAGAATGAAAATGAATTTCAAATTAGGAATTACAACTAAATATGAAGACGAAAATGGTAAATTTTTAAACATAAATGATTTAATTGTTTCTTTAAAATATTACTTAAATCTAGTTTACTGATCAAAAGAACATATGGTTGATGATATTGACCATTTAGAAAACAGAAGAGTTAGATCAGTTTGAGAATTAGTAATGGATAAAATTAAAGTT
>CALMJA010000074.1 GCA_937864295.1 uncultured Candidatus Altimarinota bacterium
ATTCCGAGTGATTTTATGAATTTTTGCTTTCTACACAACCTGATTATATTTTACAAATAATCTTATCATATATAGTCTAATAAATCAAAAAAAGAACATTATTTTTCTGTTTGTAATCTTTCTAAAACTTCATTTAAATTGTTATATTTTTCTGAAAAAAATCTATTTTTATTATATAAATTTTTTACAAAAAAATTATTAAAATATTTTGAATCGTTATTCCACATATCAGGAATTATTTGTAATCATTGTTTATAATAATTTATCGAGATATTTTTATCTATTTTCCAAAATAAATTTCAACAAAATATGTAATTTTCTGCTGATGGAACTATTTTTGTTAGGTTTATACATATTTCTTTGTATGTTTGATTTGATTTTAGAATAGTTTTTTCTATGTCTTCTTTTTTTAAATTATTATATATTTCTATATTTGATTTATAATTCTTTTGTAAATATGACTTATATTCTTCTCTATAATAAATAATTGATGATAAAATTGATATAACTGAAATTATAATAAAAAATATTTTTAATAAATATTGATTTGATTTATTTTTTACTTTTTTATAGACAATTGAAATTAAAATTATTAAAACAAAGTAATGAATAATTGAAGAAAAATTTAATAAATTGTATAATAAAAATAAAATTATTGCGTGAAAATAAGCTGTATTTTTATATTTTTTAAATAGTATAAAAATAAGATATGAAAAAAGAGATAATCATAATAATCAATATGTAAAAAATATTTTTAAAATTATATTATGGTTTCTATCTGCAGTAAAAGAGTAATTTTCGAAAATATATAAATATGGTGATTTAACAGCATCAAATAAGTATTGTAAACTATCATTTCAAACTCAAACTAACACATATTTTAAATCAGAGAAAATTATTTTTATAGTAGTTTCCCATATAAAAAATCTAGAAACAAAAGAATTTAATTTTGTAATTATTCAAAAATTGTATATTAAAAAAGCAACTCATATTATGAAAATACCAGAATAAAAAATTATTTGTTTTCTTTTTATTCAATTATTTTTTGATAAAATCCAAAGAGTGTAGAATAAATAAATTGATATTCAAACAAATGATTTTGTTAAGAAAATAGTATAAGTAAATATGATAAATAAAATTAAAACTATATTGTTTCTAATTTTGTTTAATAAAATTGGTAATAACATAAGTAAATATAGTGCAAGTGAATTTGGATGTCCAAAAGTTCAAAATGCTCTATTTGATATATCTCAATAGTCAAAACTTGGATAATAATATTCTTTTATTGCTATATATAAAGGAATTACACTTAAATAAACAGTATATTTAAGTATTTTAGTTTTTATTTCTTTTCTTTGATTAATTAGTATAACAAATAATCAAAGTAGATTTGTAAATAATAATAAAGAATGTCATTTTATATCACTTCAAAAAATATTTGTAATAGGGAAGCTTGATGTAAATAATGATACTGTAAATAATGCTAAAATAGCATATACTATTTTAGGAATAATAAGTTTTTCTTTAAAAAAGATTAGAAGATAAGTTATTATAAAAAAAGATGAAAAAATACTAAAAAATAATGATTTAGTAAACTCATAAGTTCATTTTACGTAAAATCAAAAATCTATTCAAAATACATGTAGTAATTTTGAATTAACCAAACTTAAAATGATGAAAAGTAGGCAAAAATAAGCTATAATAAATTTATCTTTCATATGAGAGTTATTAATTTAAATCATTTTATTTTTAGTTTGATTATTTTCAAGTTTAAAAAATAAAAAAAGACTATTATTAATAGTCTTTTTTTATTCAAACCATCATCTTTTTTTGAAAACAATTCAAAGGGAAAATGATAATATAATCATAGATAAAACAATTATAGGGAATGCACTCTCCCAATCTCACATTGGAAGTTTTACATTCATTCAATATATTCAAACTATAAAAGTCATAGTTCAAATTATAAGAGTGAAAACAGTAAGTCTAGCTAATATAGAGTTAATTTTTATACTCATTAAAGAGTTATAAACTTCAGTTAAAGAAGTCACATTTTTTGATAAAACAGTTATACTATTATCTACTTTATCTAATTTATATATAATATCTTCAAAGTATAAATCAAGTTGTCAGTCATAAAATTTTTCAATACTTTTTTGCATTTCTCACAAGATTTCTCATTGAAAAATGAAAGTATGTTTTAAAAAAACCAGATTTCTTTTTTTAACCATTATTTCTTCTAAAAGTTTCTTATTTACTCAATTTTGAGCAAAAATATTTTCTTCTAGATTCATTATATCTTTATTAGATTTATTTAATAAATCTAGCGTTTTATCATACATTGTATCTATAACTTTATACAATATATAATAAGGAGATATTTTATATTTTTCTGGATCTTCTAAATCACTAGTTTCGCTTATATATTCTGCTTTAATTTTTTCTATATTGTTACTTGGAAGAGAAGTTATAGTAACTATATAATTTTTTCAAAGTATAAAAGAAAATTCATTTGATTTATATCTTTTATTTACATAATCATATTTAGGAAAATGAAGTACCATGAAAATATGATTATCATAAGTATCTATTTTATCTTGTGTAGTTTGATCAACTATATCATCAATAATAATCTCATGTAAATCATATTCTTCTCAGATATCAAGTAATTCATCTTTAGTTGGATTTTGGAAATGTATCCAATTTACAGTTCAAATTTTTAATAAATGTTTCATTTTTTATTATTTTTAGATAATAAATTTTTCTTATTATATTTAAAAAATCTTTTTATAAAAAGATTTTTTATTTTTGTTTATTCTTATATAATTAGCTTACTTTTATATAGTAAAATTATTTTATGAAAAAGTTTTTTCTAGTTTTTTTGAGTTTATTTATTTTTCTTTCTTGTTCTAAAAATCCTTTTGTAGAAAAAGAAGATTTATGAGAAAATATTATTGTAAAACAAAAAACTATTATTGCTTTAGGTGATAGTTTAACTGCTTGATATTGAGTTGAACTTAGCGAAAATTATCCAACTAAATTAGAAAAAAAATTAATTGAAAATAATTATGATTATAAAATTATAAATGCTTGAATTTCATGAGATACTTCGGCTTGATTAAAATCAAGAGTTTCTCTTTATTTAGAACAAAATCCAGAAATAGTTATAATTGTTATCTGATGAAATGATGCTCTTAGATGATTATCTACAGTTGATTTAAAGTCAAATATTTTGAGTATAATAGATACTTTTCCAGATAATACAAAAATAGTCTTATGAGGTATGGATATACCAATAAATCTGTGATTAAAATATAGAAATGATTTTAAAAATGTATATAAAGAAATATCAAAAGAGAGAGAAAATATATATTTCTTACCTTATTTTCTTGAATGAGTTTGATGAAATCCAAACTTCAATATAGATGATAATATTCATCCAAATAGCCAATGATACGATATAATAGTTCAAAATCTATATGATTTTTTAATAAAAAATGATGTTTTAACTAAATAATAATTTAATAAAATGATAAAAATAAAAAATCTTAGCAAAGTTTTTTGAAAAGATAACGAAAAAGTAGAGATTTTACGTAATCTGAATTTAGAAATAAAAGAGGGAAGTTTCATATCTATAGTTTGACCAAGTGGAAGTTGAAAATCCACTTTTTTAAACATGATGTCTTGAATTGATACTGACTTTACTTGAAGTTTAGAAGTTTTTTCTTTTGATTATAAAATAAAAAATGAAAATGAAATTACAACTTTTAGATGAAAAAATATATCTTATATATTTCAAAATTTTAAATTAATAGACAATTTAACAGTTAGAGAAAATATAGATTTAGTTATAGAATTAAATGATTTAGAAAGAAATTTTTCAACTAATGAAATACTTAAATTAGTAGGACTTGAAACAAAAGCAGATAATTATGTATTTAATTTAAGTTGATGAGAAAGTCAAAGAGTTGCTATTGCTCGTGCTTTTGTTTGAAAAACAAAACTTCTTTTAGCAGATGAACCAACAGGATCACTTGATACAAAAAATAAAAAAATCATTATGGATTTGATAAGTTCACTTCACAAAAAAACAAAAAATACAATTGTGATGATTACTCATGATGATGAAGTAGCAAAAATTTCAGATATAGTTTATAAAATGAATGATTTTAATTTAATTAAATCTTAAAAATATGTTTAAAAAATTTATTAAAACTATATTTTTAAAAGAAAAAAAATACTTTCTTTTTGTTTATATTGCAGTAGTTCTTAGTCTTTTCTCATATATTTTATGAAACAATGTAATTTTGTGAGTAAAAAATTATTTAAAAGAAGAGATTAAACCACTAGTTTGAGCAGATATAGTAATGTCCTCTGATTCTAAAATTGATTTTTGAATATTTTCTTCTTTTGAAAATTATTTCAAAAAAGCAGATGTAATTGAGATAGATTCAATACTTTTTGATAAAAATAATAAACCAATCTTGTATGAATTTGTGTACCACTCAGAAAATTATCCTTTTTATGATACTTTTTCTTATGATACTATAAATCCAGACTGATTTGCTGTCGTTGACAAGCTTACTTATGATACTTTTTGAGAATATTTAGAAATATTTTGAAAAAAGATAAAGGTAAAATGAATAATTACAAAAAGACCATTATGAGAAATATCTATTTACTCAAATGATAAAAAAATATACTTACCAATTACCTTATTTAATAGCGAATTAAATGAAACAAATTCCAGATTAAATTATAAGATTTATCTAAATTTTCTTTGAAAATACGATGAAAAAATAGTTCTATCATTGAAAGAAAAATCAAAAGAAACTTCTATAAGAGTTAGAACTATAAATGATAGACAAGATAATATTTGAGAAATAACAGATAGATTTTATTTCTTTATAAATTGATTTAATTTAGTTATTTTTATACTTACATTTTTTATAGTTATACTTTCACTTGAGAGTTTTTTCAAAAAAAATAAATCAAATTTTGGATTATTAAATATATTTTGAATGACTAAAAGACGCATTTTTGTTTATAGTTTTTTCTCTATATTTTTAGTTTTTTTGTTTGGATTTATTATTTCACTTATTTTAAATTATTTAGTTTTAAATTTACTTCAAAATAATTATAGTTTCTTTTATTTCTTTGAAGAGTCAATTATAAAATGATTTTTTATAATGATTGTTTTACTTATAGTTTGAGTTTTTTCACCAATCTACAAGATATTTAAAAGTAATATAAATAATTTATTAAAAGATTCTAGTGATTTCTCAAATTTTTCTAATGCAGACTATATCATATATTTATTTTTGATATTTTTCTCTTTTTTCTTTATAAATATTATTTCATGAATTGATATTATTTATAGTCTTATTTTTACTATTTCTTGTTTATTTGTAGTTATTTTATTTTATGTATTAATTAAATATTTACTTCTATTTTCTTTTAAAATATTTGCTAAAAAAATAAAAAATTTCTATATTTTTGATTCTATTCGCTCTACTATTAAACCTTGAAATGTTTCATTTCTAATTGTTTTTTCTAGTATTATTTCTTTTCTTAGTATTTTTATATTTTTTGTTTTTTCAGGAAGTTTTCTTTCTTACTTACAAAATATAACAAAGGAAAGTAATGATATGTTTGTTATAAATGCTCAAGGTTCTGATATAGCAAAAATATGAAAATATTTTAGAGAAGATGAAATTTTTGAAATAGTTAGTTTGAGAATAAATAATATAAATTGAAAAACTTTAGATGAACATTTAAATACTCCAAATGTAAGTCGTGAATTTTCTCGTGAATTTTTTTCTACTACAAATTCTTTGGATAATAAGATTATTAAATGAGAAAAATTGCAAGTTTGAACAGTTTCAGTTGATATTGAGTTTGCTTCTAGATTATGATTACAACTTTGAGATAAGATAAATTTCTCTGTTGCATGACTTGAAAAAGAACTTACAATAATAAATTTTAGAGAAGCAGTTAGATCATGAACAAATCCATTTTTCTTTTTTATGTTAGATAAAAGTGATTTTGAAAAATATCCAAAAACCTATATTTTATCTTATAAGCAATCTGAAAAAGCAAAGGATTTAGAATTAACTCTAGCAAAAGAAACATCTTGAAACCTAACTTTTATAAATACAAAAGATATAATTGATATAGTTTTATGAGTTGCAGAAAAAATACTAAGAGTAGTTTATTTTTCACTTTTTTATATATTTATATTTTCTTTTATAAGTTTTCTTGTATCTATTTTGTTTTTAAAAAGTTTCAAAGATTACAAGATAAAGATACTTCATATTCTTGGCTGAATAAAGAAAAAATTATTTTTATGAGTTAAATTTGAGTACTTCTATCTTATACTTATTTGATTATTATTTAGTTTATTTTTCGGTAGTTTGATACTTTTTGTAGTGTTTTCATTTATAGATTATTTTTCTATTTCATATTTTTATTATTTTTCATCTATTTTATTTCTTTTAAGTATATTTTTGTTTATAAATATTTTTATATATTTTTACTCAAATTAAAACTCTAAAGCCTTTGGCTTTAGAGTTTTTTATATCTTTTTAAGTATTTCTTTGAATTGAATAAATGTATTTTCAAGTCATAAAATCTCTTCTTTTGTAAAAAATTTATATTCTTCTATTTCATCATCTTGGATTTTTATTTCTCCAGATTTAATTTCACTCAAAAATATATATTCTAGCTTCTTAATTCTTTTTCATTTTTCATTTTCAAAATCTAGTTTATATGTGCATATCGGTGCTGGTCTTTCTTTTATACTTTCTAGATTAAAACCAAGCTTTTTTCAAAGAATTTTTATTTCTAAATTTAATTCTTCTTTTATTTCTCTTTTTATAGCATTATATATATCTTCTCACTGCTCTACATGACCACCTGGAAGAGTCCAATAGTCTTTTTTATTATGTCTAACTAATACAAATTTTCATTCGCTATTTTTTAAAAATGTTCTAGTTACTTGTCTCATTTTTCGTTTTTTAATTTATAAATCTTTAACCATATATTCTCACTCTAGATGATATCATCTTTTTTCATAATATGCTCTAACTCAAACTCAAGCTATTACAGCCATTTTTTTGTATCAAGCAACTATGGCTATTTCTTCAGATTTTTCAATAAGTCTTCTTCATAAACCTATGTGTTGTCCAAAAGTACTTCAAGCTTCTCAAATACTTAATTGATCTCCAAAAGTATGGATTTCTCTAATTAAAGCAGCTCATTTTAATTCAGGTAATACTTCTAAAACTTCTTTATTTTCACTTGGTAATCTAAGTCTTAAAAGTGAAAAAATAGTTCTATCTTCTTTATCTTCAAAAGTTAAAAAATGTTCAATTCAATCAGATGCTTCATATTTGAAATCATTTAAAATTGCTTTTTTAGGATCATTTTTACCAAATTTTATTTCTCTATGTCTTATATCAACCATTTTTATACCTTCTGCTTTAAGCTTATCTTCAACTATTTGTCTTAGATTTGCTAAGTGACTTCATTCTAATATTTCACTAGCAGGAATATCTCTATAGGTTCTATTAAGTCTTATATATTCTGGAACCATTGATTCTAGTTTTGCAGTCAGATTTATAAGAGTTTCATCATTATATGCTTTAAATCATCAATTTCTCCATATTTCAGTTAATTCTGATTTATCAGTAACCATCATAGGATAAATTTTTAATTCATCTGGTCTAAATGCTTGATCGTCAAATACTCTAGCTAATGATTTTATATCCATTTCAGGATTTGAACCAAGTAAATTTGGCATCATATGTGCAACTACTTTAAATCATGCATCTTTAAGCATTTTTGTTGCTGCAATTGATTCAGCATTTCAATGTCATCTTTTATTAAGTTCATTTATTTCATCAAATGTAGTTTGATAACCTATTTCTACTCTAGTAACTCAATAATCTCTAAGTCTTTTAATTTCATCTGGATTTATCCAATCTGGGCGAGTTTCAATAGCTATTCATATAATTCTACATCTTGCAGATTCATTGATTTTTTTTGCTTCTACTATATCTTTTGATATTTTTGCTTTATAAGTTTCTTTTATTTTAAAACTTGCGAATTTATCTCAACTTAATTCTGTTTTTTCTATAAATTCTTTCATATCATCATATGTATTAAAAGCATCATAAACACCTTTAATAAAATCTTGTTGATATTGTAATGGATAAACTGACCAAGTTCAACCTATAATTCTTATATCATTTTTATCTATTTTATGTCATGTGATTTCAAGAGCCCTAAGTCTATTATGTATTTGCATAATAGGATCAAATTTGTTTAATTCAGCTCTTTGAACTGCAGGTTCATTTGGTATATAACTTTTTGGTAATCATTCAAATGAAGGACAATAAACACATTTACCAGGACATCACCAAAACTTTGTAAGTAGGGAAATAACAGTAACTCACGATTGGCTTCTAACTCATCTTTTTCTTATAAGTTTTTGGAAAAATGGATTTTCTTCTACTTCAGAACTGTGAATTAACTCGTTATATCTTTCTATTATTTCTATACTTGAAATAGGTTTAGGAATTTTGTATTTTGAATAAACTTTGTTCTTTAGTTTATGAAAATCATCTTTTGAAAAATCTCAAAATTTTTCTTTTACTTCTATTAGTCAAAGTTTTATTATTTCATCAATTATTTCTATATTGCTCATAATTATTTTAATATTTAAGGGTTTAATTTAGATTATATAAAATAATAAAAAAATATCAAAATTTATAAAAATAAAAAAACACATTTTTATGTGTTTTTTTATGTTTGTACTAAATTTAATAATTTTTTACAACTAGCATCATCAATTGTTATAGTTTCTCATTTATATGTAACTATAGATTGAGCAGATATCATAGTTGGACTTCTATCTCAAAGTGATCAATAACTTATTCTTTTATCTTTACATCTTTCAGTTTTATTTCAGATATATTCATTGTTTAAGTTTGATACTGTTACTACATAGTCTTTTTTTCTATCTTTTCAATCTATATCTTTTTTACATCTATATCAGTAAAAATCAACTACTCAATCATTTGCTTTTTGTTTATATTCAACTGTTTCACATATTCAATCTTTACTCATTTCATCTAATATTTTTTTTGTTTCAAGTATTTCTGCTACTGTTACAGCTATTTCTTCTCTTTCTTTTTCTACTACATCAGTTGTACATTTTGAAAGTAGATTAGCTCACCCTATTAATACTGTTGCAGATAACATTACATTATATCAAATTTTTTTCAGACTCATTTTATTTTTTATTTATTAAAATCACTTATATCACTACAAGATTCTCACATCAATAATTTAGTTTTTTTACTTTCAAGAATAGCTCATTTTCAGTTTAATATTACTGAATTTCCTCAGTCACTAATTAATTGAGATATTTTTATACTAGTTTCTAAATCAAAACAAGAATATTTTGCTCATTTATAACTTACTTTAGAGTTAAAGGGCACTAATTTAGTATTTATTTCTCAGTTTCATTCCTCACATTCAAGAGATTCTGTTGTTATTAAATTTTTTCAATCTTTTTTTTCTTTAATTCATTTTAAACTACATTTTTGTTTTAAATAACTTAATTCATTTACTATAGTTTCAATACTTTCTGTTGTTTCTTTTACTTGAGAAGTAGTTTCATTAGATAATCAAAAATTAGCATATCTGTAATCTGGATTTACATTTGCATTAACTTGACCAAACACCAATGCACCACTTAAAGCTAAAGCTTGTTTTAAACTCATATATTTTATTAATTTATAAAAAATGTTTTATGATATTAAGTAAAAATAATTAAAAGTCAACTATAAAGCAATATTTTATTTTTTTTTATTGATATTTCAAAAAATCATACTATAATATTAGTATAACTTTTCTTACTTTTCTAACTTTTATAAAAATGCACGATAAAAAATGTGAAATGAAATTATATTGAACCACTAGTATATGACCTAAATGACAATTGGTAATTCCAAAGGAAGTTAGGGAATTACTATGATTAAATACTTGAGATAGTATAACTGTTGTTGTAAAAGATGATAGATTTATTGGTCTTGTTAGAAATAACGATTTAACTGAACTTATCGAATTTGTTAAATTGGAAAGTAAATAATATTTAATTTTAAGAATAATAATTTTATGAAAAAAATAATTTTAATTTTAATTTTGTGAATTTTAACTTTGTCTTCTTGTAGTAAAGAAGAAACTCCTGAGCTTGCTACTAAAAAAGATTTCTATTTAGATATTAAAAAAGCTTGAGAATTAGATAATATCGCTTATTTAAAAAAGACTTGAAAAATTGATTCAACTCAAAATATTGTTTTGAATTCAAATGCTAATGGTAGAGTAAAAGCAATAAATGTAAAAAGTGGTGATAATGTTTCAGAATGACAAGTATTAGCAGTTTTAGAAGATAATCTTGCTAATTATAATTTAAACTTAGAAGTTGCTTCAAATAATTTAAGTGCAACAAAAAATAATTTAGATATGGCTAAAAATAATTTAGAAAAAGCTAAATTAAACTATGATTCAACTAAATTAAAACTTGATAAATCAATTTCTGATATTGAAAGAAATTTAAATAATCTTGAATTAACTGATGATACTACAAGTTCTTCAATTGAATTGGATAAAATTGAAAATTCAATTAATAGATTAAATATAGAATACAATAATCTACAAGTTTCAAACAATGAAACACTTGCTTGATTTACAAGATCATTAGATAAAGAATTACAAGTTTTAAGTAATTATTTAGATGATGTTATATATTTTTCTGACGAAATTCTATGAGTTTCTGAGTTAAATAAAAGTAAAAACGATGATTATGACAAATTTTTATGAGTAAAAAATACTTCTCAAAAGGAAGAAACTCAAAGAAAATTAAGAGAATTAATTGATTATAGAGAAAATACTTTAAATAAAACAAATGTAGTTATTAATTCTGAAGCAGATTATAAAACTTATATAGTTTTAATAAATGATACATATGAAAAAATAATTGATTTTTTAAATTGATTTGATTCAACATTATCAAATACAACTGCAAGCATTGGTTCTATATCTGAAGCTCAAATTTCTGCATATAAATGAACTATTACTACTTATAAAAGTTTATACAATTCATATAAATCAGGATTTTTATCTATGTCTAATTGAATTTATTCATTTTTAGAAACATATAAAAATACTCAAAGTTCTCTTTTAAAACAAATTGAAAATTTAGGTAAAGATAAAAATATATATTTAAAATCTCTAAATTTAAATAAAGATACTTCAAAAGCTACTTTAAATGAAGCTATTTCTAATAGAGAAATTACTCTAAAAAATTTAGATTTAGTTATAGCTGATGCAAAAACTGCAATTAAAGATTCTGAAATAAGAGTTAGAGATTCTGAAATTTCATATAGAAAAGCTTTAAATGAAGCTGAAAAATTATTTATTAAATCACCTATTTCATGAATAGTTTGAGATATATTAGTAGATAGATGACAAGAGATTTTTTCATGAACTCCATCTTTTAATATATTAAGTGAATGATCAAAAGAAGTAACAATTTCATTTAATAAAGAAGAATTAGATTTTGTTAATGAATCTATGAAAGTTTATTATACAGAAAATTCAAAAACATTTACTTGAACTATATATTCTATATCAAAAAATGCTGATGCAAATTTAAAATATTTAGCTAAAGTTGCACTTCCTTCTGACGCATCTGCAATTTGAAATATATTAAATTTAGATATTCCAATTATTTTAGACAATAAATTAATTCCTGTAAATGCAATAAAAGTTAGTAGTCTATGAGTTTGAACAATTAATTATTTTTCAACTTGATCAACTATAGAACAACTTGATTTAAAAGTTTGAAATATATATTGAGATGAGATAGAAGTTATTTGAGAAATAGATAACAATCTAGATATAATTTTAAATTATGTTGATAATTATGATGCTGAAAAATTTATTTTAAAAACTAAATAATACTAATGAATAGCGCTATTAATAAAATAAATGAAGATTTAGAAAAATGATTCTACTGATTTTGGGTTAGAAGATTTAGAGTATCATATCTTATTATTTTCTTGCTTATAGTAATGTGAATTTTATCTATGATAAGTATTCCTAAGGAATCTAGTCCTGATATAAAATTTGGTATTATATGAGTTACAACTGTATATCCTTGAGTGAACCCATGAGATATGGATTCACTTATTACGGATAAATTAGAAAAAGAAATAAAAAATATAGATTGAATTAAAAAAATAACTTCAACTTCATCAGTTTGAGTTTCTAGTATAACAATCGAATTAAATAACTGAGTTGATGTTAGAAATGCATTAACTGATATAAAAGATCAAGTTGATAAAGTAGATTTACCAGCTGATGCAAATGACCCAATGGTTGTTGAATTATCAACTAGTAGTGATTTGATGTTTGAAGTTTTACTTTATTGAAATGAAGAAGAAATCACAAAGTATGATTTAATTCAAAAATCACAATTAATAAAAAGTGCATTAGAATCAAGAGTTCCTTGATTATCTTGAATTGATTTAGTTTGAGCTAATACTAAAATGTGATTTGGTGATTCATCATCAGATTATGAAATATTAGTATTGCTTGATAAAAATAAAATAGAACAATTAAATCTTTCTTTAGTTCAAATTTCATCTATAATTAAAAGTTATAATAAAAATACACCAATAGGTAACTATAGTATTTGAGATTTAAATTATGATTTTAGATTTGATTGAGAACTTGCAAATATTGAAGAATTAAAAAATACAGTTATTAGAGCTACAAAAGGTTCAAATGTATTGTTAAGTGATATTGCAACTATAGAAAAAAAATATAATGATGATTCTATTAAAAAACTATGATTCAAAGATAATAAATGATTAAATTATACATCACTTTCTTTCAATAAAAATGAATGAACAAATGTATTTGATATATCATGAGTTGCAAAAGCTGAATTAGAAAAATTTATAGAAAATAATCCAGATTTTGAAGGTCTTTGAGTATCATATGTAAATGATATGTCTGAATTAATTATTGAAGATTATTCTACACTTTCATCTACAGCAATCCAAACTTCTATATTAGTATTTATTACTATATTATTATTTGTTTGATTTAGAGAGTCTTTAATTGCATCTTTTCTTATACCATTATCATTTTTAATTACTTTTATAGTTCTTGATACTCTATGATATTCTCTTAATTTCTTAACAAATTTTTCTCTTGTTTTAACTCTTTGAATTGCTATAGATACTGTTATAGTAATAGTTGAAGCCGCAAGTGAAAAAATGAAATTATGATACAATAAAAAATCGGCAGTATTACTAGCTGTTAGGGATTATAAAGCTCCACTTATTTCATGAACTCTTACTACATTAGCGGCATTTTTACCACTTATGTTTTTACCATGAGTTATGTGAAAATTTCTAGCTTATATTCCTATAACTGTATTTTCTACTCTAGTTGCTGCACTTGTTTTAGCTCTTACTGTAAGTTCTACTTTGTTTGTTAGATTTGCATGAAATAGTAAAACATATCATAAAGATGAAAAATTAGAAGCTACTTTTTCAACTTCACAAAAAGAATTTTTAGAATTTGAAAGAGTTTGAAAAGTTGAGCATAATGAAAATAAACTTTCATTAAGAGATAAAATTCTTATGAAAATGTCACTTATTTATTACAATATGCTTAAAAGAGTATTAGTTTCAAAATCAAGTAGAAGATTTTTTATATTTACTCCAATTATATGACTTATACTAACTTTTGTTTTTTTAGCTCCAAACATAGGTTTTATATTGTTTCCTACAACAGATAATTCTGTTATTAATATAAGTATAGAAACAAAAGAATGAACTAGTGAAGAATCACTTACAAAATATATAGATGTAATTGATGAATCAATTTATAAATATGAAGAATTAAAAGTATATAATTTAACTATTTCATGAAATAAAATAAGCGTTTATATAGAACTTTTAAATAAAAAATTAAGAGATGAAAAATGATTAAAAAATGTTTATGAATTAGAGGAGGTTATAGCAAATAATTTAAAAGTTTTAGAATCAGAGTGATTAAGTGTATCTATTGAAACACTTAGTAATTGACCACCAACTTGAAAAGCAGTTTGAATAAAACTTATTGCAAGTAGTTCTTCAAAAGTTGATGAACTTAAAGAAACTGCAAATATATTTAAAGAACATTTAAAAACTATAGATTGATTAAAAAATGTAAGTACAACTAGTAGTGATTCTCCAGGTCAATTTATATTTAAATTTGATAGAGATAAGCTTGCAAGTATTTGATTAACTCCAAATGATATATTAAATGAAGTATATTTTTATACAAATTGATTAAAATCTTGAAGTATTAAATCAACTTATGAAGATAATGATATAGTTTTAAAAATAGCTCAATTTGAAGATAATTTAAGTCCAGATGATATAAATAATCTTATTGTAAATACTCCAATTTGAAAAATTAGAGTATGAGATTTTGCTAATTATGAATTTGCTAAATCAATTTCTTCTATTACTAGAGAAAATTGAAAAGTTTCAATAACTATTGAATCTGATGTAGTAAACTGAATATTACCTAGTGAAATTCAACCTATAGTTGATCAATATGCAGCAGATTTTATGTATCCAGAATGAATTAATTTTGAAAAATGATGAGAAAATCAAGAAAATTCTGATTTGATTATTTCTACAATGAAATCATTTTTTATAGCATTGTTTTTAATTTTTTCTATACTTGTATTTCAATTTAATAGTTATAGACAACCACTTATTATAATGTATTCTGTTATTCTAGCATTACTTTGAGTAAATATATGATTATTTGTTACTTGAAATCCATATAGTATGCCATTTATGATTTGATTTATTGCTCTTACTTGAGTAGTAGTTAATGATGCTATTATTTTGATTGATAGAATTAATAAAAATCTAGAAAAATGAATTGATTCAATTCATAGTTTAGCATCTGCTTGAAAATCTAGATTACAACCTATTATAGTTACTACTTTAACTACTGTATTTTGAGTTTTACCACTTGCATTACAAGATGAGTTTTGGGCATGATTATGATTTACAATTGTTTTTTGATTAACAGCATGATCTGCTATGACATTGTTTGTAGTACCATCGCTTTATTATAGTTGGTTCCTTGATTGAAAAGAAACAAAAAAAGAAGACTTTTAAGTCTTCTTTTTTTTATTTTATTTCTACTATTTGTATACTTGGTATTAAACTTCCATTTCTTTCTAAATCATAAATTGTAACTATTTTATCTCATATTTGTACTAATTTTTGTCTTTTTAATTCGTTTATTGCATTTTCCAAATTTTCATCATTTGATTTTTTTTCTAATTGAAATGTTTTTAATCAAAATAATATAGTCAATTTTTTTCTTACTATATCACTAAAAGTAAATGCAAATACATGCATATTTGG
>CALMJA010000075.1 GCA_937864295.1 uncultured Candidatus Altimarinota bacterium
GAAAATATATTCATGATGCTATATTATACTTAATACAAAACGAAAATAGTAATATAAATGTTATACAACATTTAACGAAAATATATAAAAAATCAGGAAATACTATAACTAATGGAATTCAAAATGCAATTATACATCATAAAATACTTATAACTATTGATTCTGTTAAAAATTGAATTAATATATCACTTTTCTTAGCACCAATTGCTTTTCTAATACCAATCTCTCTAGTTCTTTCTATAACAGAAACAAGCATTATATTCATTATTCATATTCATCAAACAAGAAGAGAAATTCATGCTATTCATCATAAAAATAATTGCATCTGCATAATTACTTTATTTATTTCTTTGATTGCATCATCGTTTGATTCTAGTCTAAATTTCACATCACTTGGCATACTAACTCACGATAACTTTAAAAGTAAGTAAAGTATATCTTTTTTTGTTTGTTCAATTTTAAGTATATCGTCAACATATATGTAAATATTTGAAAATTTTCTTATTCAAAAACTATTTTCAAGAGTTGTAACAGGTATAATAATTGAATAATTTAATTGCCAATCAGTTGATGGTTCCAAAACTCAAATTACATCATATGAATATCATGAAACCATAATTGTTTTTCAAATAGGATTTTCTCATTCTAAATCATATTTAACCAGATCATTTCATAGAATTGCAACTTTTGCAGATTCATTAAAATGTTTATCAGTAAAACTATAACCATTTAAAAGCTTAATTTCTTTTAGTGAAAGATATTCTTTTGTAACTCACACAACAGATGCATAAATATCTTTAATACCAAATTTAGAATTTCCACCATATGAAGAAGACATTGCAATTACTCATTTAATATTTCAAACATACTTTTTAATACTATCAATTGTTTTTATATTAAAGATTTCATTAACTTTTATAAATGATAAATTTGTTGTTTCTCATTCTGGTCAAGGAAATCACTCATTTTGAACAATACTAATTACATCATTTGATACAGATAAATTTTCAAGCATTTGAGCCTTTAATCATTCTCATAATGCAAGCATAATTGTAACAGATGCAATTCATATAACTATTCAAAGAGTACTTAGAGCTGACCTAAGTTTGTTTCTCCAAAGAGAATCTAGCGCATTTATAAAATACTTTAAAATATTCATTTTTTGATAATTATGAAACTATTTCTCAATCTTTAATTTTTATTATTCTACTTGCCTTTTCTGCAATAGATATGTCATGAGTAATTATAATAACAGTTTTTCACTCAGAATTTATTTCTTTAAATAAATTTAAAATTTCTTCTCAAGTTTTAGAATCTAAAGCTCAAGTAGGCTCATCTGCTAATATAATGTCAGGATTTACAACCAATGCTCTTGCTATAGCTACTCTTTGAGATTGTCATCAAGATAATTCGTTGGGTCTATTTTTTACTTTATCACCTAATCAAACTTTATTTAAAAATTCTATAGCTTTCTTTTTTGCATCTTTTGAACTAATTCATTGATAACTCAAAGGAAGTATTACTTGTTCCAATGCTGACATTCTAGGTAAAAGTGAATAATTTTGAAATATAAATCATATTTTTTTTGATCTAATTTCAGCTTGTATAGAATCTTTTAATTTATCAACTCTAGTTCATCATAAATAATATTCTCATGATGTAGGAGAATCAAGCATTCATATAATATTCATAAGAGTCGACTTTCAGCTTCAACTAGGTCATATTATAGCAACAAATTCTCATTTAGATATATTTAAATTAATTGATTTTAATATATCTATACTATCATTATTTCATAATTTATAACTTTTAATTATGTTTTTTAATTCTATCATATTAATTATGGTCAATAATATTGAGGGCCATTAAAATCTGTTGTTTCAAAAGAATTAGCAGCAAAATTAACTTCTAAAATTTGTTCTCATACATTAACTCAACTTAAAATTTGAGTCATAGAATCATTTGTTAATCAAATTTCAACTGTTCTTTTTTCTTTTTTTCAATCAACTAAAACTGTAACATAATTAGTTCATTTTTCAGCATCTAATTCAACTGACATTGATGGAACCAATATGCAATCATCTATTTTTTCAAATATAATTTCTACATTTGCAGTCATTCATGAAAAAATATTTAATTCTCACTTATCTATCATCATTTTTACTAAAAACTTTTTCACTCAATTATCATCTGTAGGTTTTGAATCTATAAAAGAAATTGATCATGTAAATGCAGCATCAGGTATAGAATCAAAAGTAATATTGGCTTCTGTTCATTTTTTAACTTTTACTATATCGGCTTGATCCAACTTAATTTTTATTTCAATTATATTTGGATTTATTAAATTTATATATTTTTCTTCTGCACTATTTGTTGATAAATTATCACCTACTTTTAAACTAATAGTATCAACTAATCAATCAAAAGGAGCTCTAATTTCGTAATTTTCTATTTTTTTATTTACTTGATCAACTGATATTTCAGCTTGTTTTACTTCATTTTGAGCCAAAATAATTTCATCTGGTAAATTATTTGTTTTATATCTTTTATTAAACTCTTTTAATGATAATTCATAATCTAATTTTGCTAATTTAAGCTCATTTGATTTATCTGTCGTATTTAAATTAGTTTTATATTTTTGTTCTTCATAATCTCTAAGTGCTTTATTATATTCAGTTTCTGCAGTTAAATATAAATATTCTAATTCTTTTAATTTAAATGGTAAACTAACTTTACTTGCTTCAAATTCAAGTTTTGTTTTTTCTAGATTTGGTTCAAGTAATGATAATTCATTTTTTAATCTATTTACTTCTATTGTAGATTTTTGAGTTATTGTTTCGATACTATCTAAATTTTCAAGTTTTTCAATTACATCATCTATTGTATTTTTTGAAGTATTTGATGTATTTCTAAGTCCAACTCAAGTTGATCTTATTGAATCAATTTCTCATTGTGTAAAATCAACTACAGCAACACTATTATTTGCTCAATTAATTACATTATCTCAAAGTGTATACAATGAAGTATATAAATCTTTTTCAATAGCTAAAAGTGAAATTAGTGAGTTTATAGAGTAATTTGAAT
>CALMJA010000076.1 GCA_937864295.1 uncultured Candidatus Altimarinota bacterium
CATTTAACACCAGCACCAGCTGAAACAACTTGTAATTCAGCACCTAGTATTTGTGCAAGGTTTTGCATATTAAGTATTTCTTGAACACTAACAGTAAATCAAGTAATTTTCTCAATTTTTCTAGCAATTTCACCAACACCACAATAATCAGTCATGATAATTCTTTCTTCACCTTTTTTAATAAAAGGAGCAAAGTTTTCAAAGTAACCAACATCAGCAAAAGTAAAATCAGATTCTATATCAGCTATTGAAGTGCTTTCATTTGCACCAGTTCAATCAGCATAAGTAGTTCCGTCATAATCAGTTGCTATATATAGAATACCAGACCCATCTTCACCAAAGTTTCAATTTTTTTCAAAATCTAAAGCAGGCATAATTTTTAAATTAATATTAAAATACAATTATATTGTAACAAAAAAGTTACCTTTTGAAAATTTATATTTCACTTGTATAAATGAATTGATAATTTGCTATTATAAGTGGATTTTCATTTGTATCATATAAGATTCAACTTTGTGTTTCTTCATCTATGCTATCAACTAGAAATCAACCCATATTAAAATTAGATCATACTATCTCATTTGTTAAAGTGTCCAAAGCTTCATAAAAGTCAGCTTCGGCTATTTGTTTATTATTCGCTATTAGTACAAATTCAATAATAGCTTTTTTCTTTAAAGTCTTTTTTCAAGTTCTATCACTTCTAACAAGTGCATTATTACTTGATAATGAAAAGTATAAAGATAAATTAGTGCTTACATCAATAGGTTTTCAAGCATAAATTCATCATGAAAAAAGTGTATTTAAAGTAGTATTTCAATTTAAGAAATTATATATTTTCTCAAATTGACTTCAGATATTTTTTATCATCTCATTTTACTTACAAAATATTCTTTGTTTTTCTCTATTGCTCTTTCATAAGGTTTTGCTCATACAGAGTAAAAAGTTTGTCACATTTTTTTCAAATTCCAATTTACTGGAGTTTTCTTAAATCAAGTTTCAACTCTTTCTGGGTGTTCTCAAATATTTTCAACTACTCATTTTACAATACTTCATTTTCTTGTAACTCATAGATATTTATGTCAGCTTACATATTCTCAAGTATCAATAGGAGAAAATTTTATTACATCATGATAAATATTTCAAGTGACTTCTTGAACTATTCATTCAACATCACTTAAAATCTTATTTTTATACTTTCATAAATCTAATGTATAAGCTTTAGCCATTTTCAGTAGTTCTATTAATAGTAAATTCAAAATTATCAATTCTACCATTAATATGCTCGTGTGCTAATGGTATATTCATAATCTTATAAGTAACTCAAGATATTTTCACTATATCTCATA
The DNA here is from genome assembly GCA_937864295.1 of uncultured Candidatus Altimarinota bacterium. Classification (GTDB taxonomy): domain Bacteria; phylum Patescibacteriota; class Gracilibacteria; order BD1-5; family UBA6164; genus JABWCI01. The sequence continues at coordinate 1,347 of CALMJA010000076.1, forward strand.
TATTTATTCAAGTATATGATCAATCAACAACCATATTAAAAGAATTGCTATCAGTTTGAACAGCTTGAGAAGTTTGAGAATATCTTTGAGTTTTTTGATATATAGCACATTTAATATCTTCATATAATGCAGTTTCTCAACTTACTTTACTTCATTTCACTACTTGTGGAACAAGTGTAAAAATAGAGCATAGAGTATTATAATATGGTTTCATTTATACAATATAAGAAGTTAAACCAGTAGGTAAATATAATGATATTTTACTTATAAAGTTTTTTAAAGCATTTTGACTATCTAAACCAGTAAAAGAAGTTTGTCTTGGTCACATAGTTTCATTTGTTATTGCTCTACCATTATCTAATGTAGATAAAAATCAAATATATTCAGCAACTACGGCAAATATTCAATCGGGAATTTCAGCAAATCAAGCTTCAATAGTTACTTTAAAAACTCAAAAATCATTATCAGTATAATCTAATAAATCTTTTATTATTACATTTCAATCATTTTTAATAAAATAATCAACTCAATTTACTTTTGAAGTAAAATCAGTTCAATTAATATCTTTTATTTTTAAAGGATTCACTAATGGAATAAAAAAAGTTTCATTCTTTATTTCTTTATTTTCTATTTGAATTATTCTATCTCATAATGATATATTTCATAAGTGTTTTATCAATAAGCTTTCAACTCATAATTTTATTTGTGTTAATTTCACATCATCATCATTATAACTAATTCATAAATAGTTTTTAATATCAGCTAATTCAAACATATTTTGTTTTTAAAAAAATAAAAAAGGAGCATTAAGCCCCTTTTTCAGTTTCAGTTTCTTCAACTTTAACTTCTTCAGTAGTTTCAACTTTTGGAGTTTCAACTTCATCTTCAGTTTTTGTTTCAGTTTCTTCCACTTTTTGTGGAGCAGTAGTTTCAGTTTCTTCAGCAGTTTTATCAGTGATAATAACTTCATCTTCAACTTTTGGAGTTTCTTCAACTTTAACTTCTTTGAAAAGTGTATCTAAAACTTTTTTATCAGTTTTATAAACAAGTTCTTTTTCAGCTAGTAATTTACATCATAGTCTTAAAAGCATTTTTACTTCATCAACTCATACAACAACTTTATCTCATTTTTTAAAGTCTTGTCTTTTTTTTCATGATATACTTACAGCTAAATTACTTGTAAATTGGATTAAGGCAATTTTTAGCATAGTATCTTTTTAAAAAATATTTGAAAAGGGAATTAATCCCTTTCCATTATATATTTACAATTAATGCACAAGGAGAAGTTGCACCAATGTTATTTTGTTCATCTTCTATTGTAACAGCAACTCTTGCAGTACCAGTAATACCAGTTAATTGGTCTTCAGCATATCTTGATAATTCAGTAGTCAATCATCTTCTTATACCAACATATACAGAAGGAGTGTAAACAATAGCAATTTGCCCTTTTGTATTATTTCCAGCAGTTGCAGAAATTTTACCAGTTGCAGTTGCTCTTAACATTTCTTCTCTATTTACTATTCTTATTCAATCTAATGCTTCTAGCACACCATTTTTAATAGTCGCTGCATCACCAAATTTTTCAATAGTTTCAACTTCAGTTAAGTTCATAAGTTCAAAATAAGTTTGAACATCTGGACATAATCTTAGTTTATTTGGATCAAGACCTTTTACTCACATTTTAGCTCTAGCACTTCTAATATTTTCAATAGCTAAGTTTCCACCAGCATCAACAGTTGCACTTTTATCAATAGCAACTTTTCTAATTCAATCAGACATTAATAAATCAGTTTTATTTCAATCTGGTAAAGCAGTAGTATTTCAATCAATAATATTGATATTTACATTTGCACCAGTTGCAGTATCACCATTTAATAATACTTCATGTATAGAACTTTCGTATGCATCAGTAATAGCATTTAATACATATTCAGCAACAGCAACAACAGAATCTTCTAACCATTCATCAGAGTAGTAGATTGTAATGTTCATTTTAGTTGCAGTCAAGTTAATTGAAGCAGTACCAGCTTTTTTAATTTGTGCAGTATCACTAGCACCACCAGTAGGAGCATTCACTTTTTCAGTACCGATTGTCATTCTTAATCTTTTCCCTTGTACTGGTACATCTAAAGATTTTCCAGCCATTAATTTAATAGTTGCATCAACTAATAAAGACCCAGTAACTTTTAATCTTTCAACTAATTCAGTAGATAAGATTGTTTCTTCAACAAATTCTTTACCAAAACCAACAGCAGTAGTCGCCATTACTTCATTTGCATTTGTTTTAATAAAATCTAATGCTTTAGATTTTAATAATTGATCAACTGTTAAATTTTCTTTTGATAAAACTTTGTTAAAATCAGATTTCATATCAGCATTTTTATTTGCATGATATAATAAAATAGAATTGTAAAATAATTCGTTAGTTAGCATTTTTCTTAAAATTATTAATATAAAATTATTTAGAATATTTATCTAAAATATTATCCATTGTAACATCTTCACCCTTAGGAGTTTTATCTTCAGCATTGTTTACAACAACATTCGCCATAGTTTCAACTTCTTTTTTTAATTTTTCTCTTAATTCATTATTTTCAGCTTCAAGTTTATTTTTAGCTGTTTCTAATTCACTAACATTAGTTTTAAGAGATACAATTTCATTTTTAGAAGTTTCTAAATTTGTTTTAGTTTCTTCTAATTCATTCTTTAAAGTTTCAACTTCATTAGTTAAAGTTTCAACTTTGTTAGTTTCAACTTGTTCTTCAGCAAGTTTATCTTTCATTTCTTTTGTCATTTCAACTCAATTAAAATATAATTTCTTTACCAGTTCACTATCTTTTCCATACTTTTCACTAATTGAATTTATCATTAATTCTTCACTTTCATTTAATACAGACTTTCTATTGCTAGGAGTTGTAACAAATGAATATTCTACTATCTCTGCTCAAGTAACTACCCAATCCCAAAGTCCTTCTTTAAACTCGTCCCATAAATCATCATCTTTCCAAATCTTTTGTGAAAATTCTTTTTCAGATAATTCAGAGCCGTTTTTACTATTTCTCCATAGGCTAGAGTGAGTTATATGCCCAGTAGATAATCCAAGTATTAATCATCTTCAAATAGCTCAATTAGTATAGACATCATCATAAACATATCAAGAAACTTCTATTTGATTATCAACTAATTCAAATGTCAAAGGTCTTCATATAGGTTTATCAGAGTCGTGTCCATATAGAACACTTCAAGATTTTAAGAAGTCTTTAATATATTTTCATTTGTTAATAAACCAAGCATTAACATCTATAATATATCAATTACGATTCTTATCACCATTACTAACAATTCATTTAAAGTATAATGCTCATTCGGGGATTTTATTTTTAATCTCATCTGGAGCATTATCTCTACTTTGAATTATATTAGTTTCTATACTTCAATAATTCATAGGATTTTAAAAAACATATAAACATTATCAATATAACAAAAAAATTACCTTTTGAAAATCTTTTTATTTATTTTCATCTACTTTACTCTCATTTTTAGTATTTTGAGTAATCTTAAAAGTTTCATCTCATCAATCTATCTTCTCATATTGCAATATTTCTCTTGCTTCATTTAAAGTGATCAATCACTTATCTTTATATAACACTCAAGCAATATTTGCTTTTAATAAAAGTTTTCTAAGTGTATCTTTTATTCATACAAACTCATATCTTTCATCAAATACTTTTAATACTTGTGTTAAAAATTCAGCAAATACATCTCCTAATCATTCCATATTGTCCCAGTATATATCATATTGAGTCAATCAATTTGAGTAATTAGTAGTTTCAGTTACTCATCATACAGATAATGGAACTTCAAATATTGAAAATACAACTTCTCTTGTGAACTTTCTAAGTTCTATAAATTGCATATCATCTATTTTATCTTGTATCTTTTCAATACCTTTTATACCTTGTGCTAAAAGACTTCTATGTTTATTCTTTCATCAAGCGAATTGTCATCATTCAAAAAGTTTCTTAATTCTTGACTTCATTTCTGTAAGTCCTTCTCATTCTATTTTGAAATCATTATCAACAAGTATCAATGAACTAGGAGTTTGATTATTCTTAAAGAATGCTAAATTACTTTCTCTTGCTTCTTTTTCAGTTTCTAAGTCTACAAATAAACTTGTCATCTTAGAACTTCACATAATTTCATTTGTGATATTTTGAGTATCTTTTAAATGAAATACTTCATCTGTTAGAAAAACTTTTATTCAATCAAGATTTTGTACATATCATAATACAACACCCTTTTTATTCGCAATAGGTTTTATGTATCTTGGATCAAGTAGTTGTAATCAAATAGGTTTTTTACTCTCATTTCTTACGACATATAAAAACACATTACCAGTTAATTCATAATCTCTTATCATTCTTTTAAAGAATTGTCTTGAGTTTTTAGTAGTAGAGTTTTTAATTAAATTTTCAAACTCTTCATTATATAAAGTTTTTCAAGTTCCTTTTCTTAATTCGTATCATTTACTAAAAATATCATTTCACTTCTTATTTACACAACTTGCAACAAATGGATTCAACTCAAAGAATTTAAAAAAAGCTTCAAAACTTAAATCAAAATTAAGTAAAAATCATTCAATACTTACTCATTTTATACTAGGTTGCTCTTTTGTTTGTGTCTTTGGTCTAAATATATCAAATAAAGACATAATTTATAATTAAATAATAACAATACCAATATAACAATTTATTTACCTTTTCAAAAATTATCTTCAAACTCTTGTAACACTTTTAAATATTTTAATTTATTATAAGTTTTATCTTCATGAAGTATTCACAATTCAATAGTTCTATATAATTCAATTAATGCTCAAGCTTTAATATTATAAGCTTCTAGGTCATCAATAAACTGCATTCTATAAAGTTTTAATCTTTTCGCAGTTAGTTTCCAAGTAATGTTTAAAGACAATTTTCTTATTACAGATTTTGGAGCCATAAATTATTATATTATTATTAAACTTTTTTTAGCAGATAACTCAAAGAAAAATCTCATCATAAAAGTATCACCAAAGTCTGGACTTCTTCATAGAATATTTTTTTGTTCTTCTTTTGGATTTATACATTTCTTTCACTCTTGATCAATCTTATCTCTTTTTATAGCTTTTAAATCCTCTTTCAATAAGTCTAGTATTTTTACTTGATTATATTTCTTCATGATATAATCTCTTTTCATTCAATCAACAATAATATTATCAGTTGTAATTTTGACTAGATTCTTATTCACATAATCTTCTAAAATATGATAATAACATTGTGTCTTTAAATTCTTATATTGTTCTTTTACTCAATTATATTCAAGACTTGCTCATCATCAATTAAAACTTGTATAATCCATACTTGATAATCACCAACCTAATCAATCATTATCATAAACAACATTATAGCTAGGGATTTTATAATATTTTCTTTCAGATTCTATTGCTTCTTTTAATTCAACATCACTACAAGTAGAGTATACTTTTATTCTTATTATTTCAAATCATTTCCAAACAAATATAACAGCTAAGTCTTTACCAAATCAAGCAACATCAACACTAATGTAATACTTATCACTTTCAGCAATATAATTAGTTGTAATACTATCTAGTGCTTGATAATCAACTATCGCCATATTATCTTGTAAAGGCTTCCAACACTTGTGAAGTAGTGCATGTTTAGTTGCTTCATCTTGTGCTATTAAGTTTGCTTTATATCAAGGGTCTTTTGATAATAGTTCTTTATTTTCATCAAGGCTTCATTCTATAAAAGTAAAAGATTTTATATAATCATTTATATTTTCTCATTTTTCTAGTAAAGATTGAAATATATGTGGACATTTATCAATAACTTCTTGCTTAGTATATCCCCAAACTGGATTATCTTTGTCAATAGTAAAGTATCTAATAACTCAATCTCTATCTTTTCTGATATATCAATCATCATCTAAATACCATTCTATAAACTTTGCTACCCAACTTTCTGGGTCGGGATTACAAGTTGCTCTTATAAATGGTTTTATTCAACAAGTACTTCTATTTCTTGACATCAAATATAAGAATTGACTTTTTGAAAAGTGTGTTAATTCATCAAATCATATAAAAGCATATTGTAAACCTTGATGATTAAATTTATCTTTTTCATGTTCTAAGTGTGAGAATTTTAGTTCAGCTGTATCTCTTCATTTAAAACTCTCTCTTCTAAAAATCCATTTAGCACTTCATTCTACTCAGTGACTTCCTTTGATATGTTGGTATAAGTTTTCACTCTCATTCCATAATCATCAACCTCATTTAATTTGAGTCATAGTCTTACGGAATATCACTCATCTGAAATTTGCTTTTCTAAATCACTTAATTGGCTCCAGTAATAGAGTAAAAGTTTTACCAGCTCCAGCACTTCATCAGCCAAAAACAATATCAGCTTCACAGCTTAAAGATTTAGTTTGGTATCACTCTTGGGGTTTAATAACTTTAGTCATATTAATTTAATTGATCTCTTTTATTGTCGGGTAAATAAAATTGTATTCATTCGTCTTCATCTTCAGTAGGTGGAATGAAATCATCTTTTGTTACTTTTGTAGGTTCTCATCTTTCAGTTTTGATAATTTCCCATATTAATTTATTTTCAGACATTGATACATCTGGGGGAATAATAATAGTTCAATCTTCTAATTGCTTTATCTTTTGAGCATTAGACATAGCCTTAGCTTTAAATGTGAGCATTACAGCTTTATATATTTCAGCTAGTTCCTTTGGACTAGGTGAGTATAGTTTTACCATTTCTTGCTTTAAATTTTCTTTTGCTATTTTACTTGCTTCTTCAGATAAAACTTTTTTTTCTTCTCACCAGCCTTTCATTTTTTTAGTGTGAACTCATGAAGTAGAATTCAATCATTTGTCTTTACAAAAAGCAACAACATTAAGCCGTGGTCATTTAAAAAATTCAATCTTTAATTTTCAGTAATCATATTTTCTTTGTGTACCTCTAACCATTACTAGATTCTATTAATTTTAAAATTTCTTGTGCTTTTTCTTCAGTATTACATACAGCATAAGTATAAATAGAGTTTTTATATTCCTGACATACATAATAAAATCAAAATTTATATACTATTACTACCATTTGTATACTTATCATATAATGTATACATTTTATATCATATAGAAAAAAAATCAAGTTTTTAGCTTGATTTTGATATTCTATACTTTTGTTTCTCTTCTATTGTACTCTTAGTAGTAAAATGGTATCAAGGACAAAAAGTACATTTATAAATTGTAATCTTTTTTCAAAACTTATCTTCATAAGCTCTTCTTTTATGTTTAGCTTCTTGCTTAGTTGCAAAAAACTTCCTTGTGCATTTTTCTAGTTTCATGGTATTCATCAATTATAATGCTTAAAATTTTGTGATTGTTTTTTAAAGAATCTA
>CALMJA010000077.1 GCA_937864295.1 uncultured Candidatus Altimarinota bacterium
AGTTGGTATTGCTAGAATGGAAAGAATCACAAAAGATAGAATGACTATCGTTGAACTTGATGATGCTACTCCAGGTACTTTTATCAACTCTAGACCAATAGTTGCGATATTGAAAGAATTTTTTGGTTCATCTCAGTTATCACAATTTATGGATCAATCAAATCCACTTTCAGAATTATGACATAAGAGAAGAGTTTCTGCTCTTGGACCTGGTTGATTAACTAGAGAAAGAGCATCTTTTGAAGTAAGAGATGTACATCCAACTCAATATTGAAGAATATGTCCAATTGCTACTCCAGAAGGACCAAATATATGACTTGTATTACACTTTGCATCATATGCTAAAGTAGATAAATATGGTTTTATTCTTACTCCATTTAGAGTTATAGAACATTTTGTTTCAAATGATTGAAAATCAGCTGTAAATAGAATTGCACTATGAGATATATTAGGTGATGATGGTAAAACTATAGTTAAAGATAAAACAATTATTACAGAAGAATTAGCAAAAATAATTAAAGATAAAGTTAAAGCTGAAAAAATAGAAGTTAGATGATTTTTAGGTGATAGATATGACTATTTTGATGCACATCAAGAAAGAGCATTAAATATTGCTGAAGCTGGTACTGCAACTGATGCTTATGGAAATTTTCTAACAACAAGAATTTCTTCAAGAGCTGGTAATGAACCAACTATTTCATATATTAGTGAAATTACTCATATTGATGTTTCACCAAAACAAACGATGTCGATTGAAACTTCACTTTTACCATTCTTAGAACATGACGATGCTACAAGAGCGGAAATGGGTTCAAACATGATGAGACAAGCTGTTCCATTAGTTAGACCACAAGCTCCAATCGTATGAACTGGTATGGAAAGAATTGTTTGAGAAGGTTCATGATATGTTATTTTAGCTGAAGATGATTGAGAAATTATTTGAGTTGATGCTAAACATATAACTGTATTATACAAAAATGGTAATAAAAAATTATATGAATTAACTACATTTAAAAGATCAAACCATGATATGATTGTTCATCAAAAACCAGTTGTATCACATGGTCAAGCAGTTAAAAAAGGTGATGTATTATGTGATGGTCATGCTGTTGATAATTGAGAATTAGCTATTTGAAGAAACTTGACTGTTGCATATATGCCATGGAAAGGTTATAACTATGAAGATGCTATTATTATTTCAAGTAAAGTAGTAGAAGATGATTATTATACATCAATTCATATAAAAGAATTTACACTAGATGTAAGAGAAACTAAACTTGGACCTGAACAAACTACGGATGATATCCCTAATGTTTCAAGTTCAAAATTAAAAGATTTAGATGCAGATGGTATTATTAGAACTTGAGCTTATGTTGAAGGTTGAGATATACTAGTTTGAAAAATCACTCCAAAATGAGAACAAGAATTATCTCCAGAAGAAAGACTTCTTAGAGCAATTTTTGGTGATAAATCAAAAGATGTAAAAGATAGTTCACTTAGATTACCTTCATGACAAGGTGGTAAAATTTTACAAGTTCACATTTTAAAAAGAGAATCTTGAGATAATTTACCAACTTGAGTATTTAAACAAGTAAAAGTATTTGTTGCACAAACAAGAAAAATAGAAGTTTGAGATAAAATGGCTTGAAGACATGGTAATAAATGAATCGTTTCAAGAGTTGTTCCTGTAGAAGATATGCCATTTATGGCTGATGGTACTCCAGTTGATATTATTCTTAATCCATTATGAGTAGTATCTCGTATGAACATCTGACAAGTACTAGAATCTCATATGGGTATGGCTGCTAAAAAAATGTGAATTACTGTAGCAACTCCTATATTAAATGGTATAAGTGTTGATAAAGTAACTGAACTTATGTTAAAAGCTTGAATGACTTCTGATTGAAAAGTTCAATTATATGATGGTGAAACATGAGAAGCATTTAAAGAAAGAACAATGGTTTGAGTAAAATATATGCTAAAATTACATCATTTAGTTGAAGAAAAAATTCATGCTAGATCTGTTGGTCCTTACTCTATGGTTACACAACAACCACTATGAGGTAAAGCACAAAATTGAGGTCAAAGATTTTGA
>CALMJA010000078.1 GCA_937864295.1 uncultured Candidatus Altimarinota bacterium
ATGGACAACACAAGTTCCGTATTGATACACTAAAAATAAGGAATGATTCTTAGAATTATATAATCCAGAAGTAACGATTATAAAAATGGTGGTTGATTTATATCTAAATGATAATAAATCAATTACAAAAATAGTTGATTATCTAAATGAAAACAAAATACTACCTCCCTCAATGAGTGAAAAAGAAACAGCAACTCAAAAATGAATTTCTGAAAAAAGAAAAAATGCTGTAAATTTTTGGGGATTTTCAGCAGTTGAGAGAATACTTACAAATGTAGAAAAATACTATACATGAGAATATAAAGCTTTTGCAACAAAATATAAAAAGATATGAAAAAAATCAGTTATAATAGGAAAAAGAAGTGAAGATGAAATTATAACTATTCAAATACCAAAAATTTATACAAAAACTCTAGCAAAAAAAGTAGAAGAAAAAAGAAAAATAAATAGAAATCATGCAACAAAATGAAGTACTAGAACTTACTTATTAAAAAGTAAATTGTTTTGCGATTGTCAGTCTGATTTAAGAAACTTTATTTGATATACTTGAAGTAAAAATAAAAATAGCCTAGTGAATTATAAATGTAGTATGTCTGATAAAAGAAAAGCTTCAGAAGATAGAAGATGTAATAATTCAATATCAGGTCTCAAAATAGATACTCTTATTATTGATACTTTAAGAGATTTCTTTTTAGATTACAATAAATTTAGAATTGAATATTGATTAGATTCAGAAGCAACAACAGATAAAAACAATGTTATAGAGCAATATAAGTTTGAAATTCATAAATTAGAAGAAAAAGAAAAAAGAGCTTTAGATTTAGCTCTTGATTGAATGATTTCAAAAGAGAAATTAAAAGAAATGCAAAATGAAGGAAAATTATGAATTGAAAAATATAAAGATATGATTCATAGTGAATATGAATTGGTTTATAATCAATATAAACAATGATTACTTGATTGAAATGTAGAAAAATATACAAAAGAATTGCATAGTTTTGCTTTAGAATATTTTAATAATTCTAGTTATGAAGATTTGAAAAAAATAGTTGATATTATGGTTGATAAAGTAATCGTACCAAAAGATAAATCTAAATCTATTAGAATTATTTTAAATGTTTATCCATGAGAATTTGATTTTGATAAATATCTAGATGAAAATAGAGAATGATATGTATTAAGGGAGTATAACAAAGAAAAAACTCTACTTAGTGATTACCAAGTAGAGTTTTCCAAAACTCTTAGATCAGAAGATTATAAATCAACTGATTGATGAGACTTTGCTTTTATTAAACTTTTGAAAGAAAAGTTTAAGGTGTTATTCATTAATGGTGGACCCTTCGGGGCTTGAACCCGAGACCTTCGCCTTAAGAG
>CALMJA010000079.1 GCA_937864295.1 uncultured Candidatus Altimarinota bacterium
GATAGAAAATATTCTAATAAACCAGGATTTACTAATAATGAGTCAAAATCTAATATAGAATTTAAAATATTTTAATCTTCACCACTAGCTCTATATAATATAGTTGTACTAAAATTATTGAGAAGCTATATGTAAAAATAATGATGATACTAGAATATTTAACAATATATAAATAAAAGTATATATATATCAAAGCACAATTTTTTTATTAGAATATAAAAAATAATGGATATATATAAATAATAAAATATTTATTATTGGTATCAGATATATTTTATTATTAAATATATCTGATAATACTAATAAAGACAAAAATAATCATGATAATGATATCATAATAATATCTAAAAAGTTGCTTATGTTATTCATTTCGTAAACATATAAAGAATATGCTAAAGTAACTAATGTTATTATTATTAAGTTAACATAAAAATATTTACTTCTAAAAAAAATAATTATTAAATTTAACATTTTTCATTTAATTAATATTTAAAGTATTTTATAGTTTCTAGTACAAAATCTATTTGATTAATTTTTTTTAAATTATAATCTGCCTCTTTAACATTTGTATATAAACTATATGTAGTTTCTGTTGATCTCATTTGTCTTTGAGTTTCTGTTGTATAATCACTTATTGAATTTCAATATTCATAATAAGGCTTTATATCGTATAAAAAATGATTAATTTCTTCTGAAGGTGGATAATAATTATATGTTCACATATTTTCTGGAGTTGTAATTAATTCTCAAGTTTTATAATGATATACTGCTTCTCTATGTCAATCATTAGATATAAACTTATAATTAATTTTTCATTCTGGATTTCAAAAACTATGAAATACTGATTCAGATTCATCTAATAAAATCCATTTTTGTTTTATTGCATCACTATATGTCTCAGGTAAATCAATATTTAATACATTTCTTGCATAATGTTCTGCTGCAGTCTTTGGTGGAGTTAATGGTTTTCCCTCTGTACCTATCAAATCCACATAACTCATCGGACTATTCCCCACATAACTATACAAATTCACATCATCAGAGATATCAATCGGGTCTCTAGATATAAATCTACCTAGTTCAGGATTGTAGTATCTTGCTCTGTTATAGTATAGTTGTAATCATCTTTCATACTCTCTTCATGTGAATAATCTAGTATTTCATA
>CALMJA010000080.1 GCA_937864295.1 uncultured Candidatus Altimarinota bacterium
TTCAGCTATGAAAATAATATTTAACAAATAAATAATCATGAAAAAATTAATTATATTTTTATTTTTTACACTATTTTTATTTTCTTGTGAAAAAGAAAAAGTAGAAGAAACAAAAAAATATTTCTGAACATGAACTGTTTTTTCTTGAAGTATAGACAACTTTAATACTCATGTTTGATACTTGCAATGACAAAATACTACAAACCTTTCTACAAAAGTATGATGAAAAGTAACAAATATTTTTGTAAAAGAAGGTGATTACGTAAATGCTTGAGATTTATTACTTACTCTTGATTCTATGGAAGCAAAAGTATGATATAATACTTCATCTACTATTGTTTCTACATTGAGTGATATGAAAAATACTACTTCATCAATGTATGATGAACAAATAAAATCAATGGAACAAAAACTAAATCAAGCATGAATTTGAAAAGAATGAGTTTACACATGATTATCAGATGTAAAATCAGTAAGTGAAGCACAATTGGAAACTGCAAAAACATCTCTTGAAACAGCAAAAGTAAACCTTGAAAATACACAAATTATTTTAGATACAAAAGAAAAAAATATCTATACTAACTCAAAAAATGCTATAGTTTCTTCTGTTATTTTAGATACAAATATTATAAATTTTGTAGATGAGTTATTATGAGTTACAAGCTCAAATAAAGATAAAAACGACAGTTTTGAAGATTATTTAAGTATTGAGAATAAACAAAAATTAAATGAAGCAGAAACTAGTTTTTTGAAATCTTATGATTTATATAAAAAGTATAAAGAATTATATAATACTCAAATAGAAAACAAAAATCCAAGTAATGAAGTACTTATTGAAGCTTTAAATTCTTGAGAAATTTTAGCAGAAAATTTAAAAACTCTGTTAAATTTAACTTATGATGTTTTAGATAATTCAGTTGATAATATATATTTTTCAAGACAAACTATTGATTTATATAAACAAAATGTTACAAATTTTTGAGCACAAATTGAATCTAGTTTGATAACAGTATCTTGAGAATATTTCTTATGATTAAAATGAAGTAAACAATCATTAACTGATTTTCAAAATGAAAAAAAACTTCAACTAGAAATACTAAAAAAACAAGTTGAATTAGCTGAAAAATCATATAATCAATATAAATTAACAAGTGATTCAAAAATAAGAGAAACTGAAACTCAAACTAAGATAGTTGATTCTCAATTTCAAGAGATGATTTCAACAATTGAGTCATTAAAAAAACAAAAACAAGCTGGATTAGAACAAATAGATTTAAAAATATCTGAAGCATTATGACAAAAAGAATCATCATCTGTTATGATAGATTCTTGAGAAATTAGAAGTCCAATTTCATGAGTAATTACAATAAAAGCAGTTGAAATTTGACAAGTTGTTTGATGATGAATGCCTTTATTAGTAGTTGCTGATGATCAAAATTTAAAATTAGATATATCTGTAAGTGAAGAAGTACTATGAAATATATCTTTATGACAAGATGTTTTACTTGAAGTTGATTGATTTGATAAACAAGTAAAATCAAAAGTTTCAATGATATATCCATCAAAAGATTTAATTACAAAAAATACAAAAATTGAAATTGCTTTTGAAAATAAAGATAAATTAAAGATTGGAAGTTATACAAAAGTATACTTAAGTAATATTATTAATTTTGATTCTATATTAATACCAAATAATTCAATAGTTTCTAAATTTATGATTCCATGAGTTTATATTTTGAATAATGAATGAAAAGTTGAGTTTAAAAATATAGAAATAATAAAATCAAATGATAAATTTTCTAGTATTTCTTGATTAAAAGTAGGTGATATAATAATTACGGAATGAAAGGATAACTTATATGATGGTGAAAAAGTTTATTAAAAAGCAAAAACTGCTACCAAATCTGGTAGCAGTTCTCTATTTCCTCCTTTTTTTCTTTTTAACGGTAACGACGGCAGTGGCTTGGCGTCAGTCCACCATTGTTTTTGCGCTTTTTCTTGCGATTCTGCTTGATTTGTGCAGCTTTTTGTTTTCCACTCTTGTATGCCATTTGCAAAGTCTCCGATACATGCCGAAATTGGCATATTGATTATAAATAAAAAAACTAATTGTCAAATATTTTAATACAATAATTATAAAATAATGTTTAGTAGTATAGCAAAATTTTTCATACAAAATTCAAAACTAACAGTAGTTTTAATAATTGTAATACTTATTTCTTGAGTATGAAGTTATTTTATATTACCAAAACAATATAATCCAACTATTGTAGTTCCTGCATTTAATGTTTTTGTTAATTCAAGTTGATTGAGTTCTACAGATATATCAAAATATATTATTTCACCTCTAGAAAATAAAATAATGGAAATAGAGTGAATAGATGAAGTATATTGAATTGCGTGAGATAATTATGCTTGAGTAATGGTTAAATTTAAAGTTTGAGAAAATAGTGAAGATGCAAAAATAAGATTGAACCAAAAAATAAATGAAAATTTAAATTTAAAACCATATTGAGTTTCAAATCCTGTTGTTACAACTATAAATCCAGAAGAATTACCACAAATAACATATGCTATTTATTATGATAATTTAAATGCATCAAATGGGGAAGAATTAAGTATACAAGATCAAGAAATATATTTACTTCAAGTTGCAAATATAATTAAAGATAAACTAAAAATTATAAAAAATGTAACTACTTTAAATATAGTTTGATGAATCAGAAAAAACATAATTATAAATCTAGACTTAGAAAAAATAGAAGCAAAAAATACTGATATAATGCAAGTTTATAGTGTTTTAAAGAAAAATAATCTGTATTTACCAAATTGAAATTTTAATTTACCAAATTGAGAAAGAGTATTTGTAGAAACAACATGAACTTTAGATGATGTAGAATCATTAAAAAAACTTGTTATTTCAAATATATCATGAAGTACTTTATATTTATCTGATGTTTCTGAAATAAGTTACTGAGAAAAAAGATTATCTAAATATAGTTTATTTTCAACTAAAGAAGCCAAAAATAAAAATGCAGTATTTTTATGAATTTGAAAACAAGTTTGAACTAATTGAGTTTTTGTTACAAATGAAATAAAATCTCAAATGGATGAAATTATAAAAGAACTTCCTCGTGATATTTGAATAGAAATAATTCAAGATGAGTGAGCTGAAGCACAAGAAGCAACAGGACATTTAATAAAAGATTTAATAGAATCAATTATTATAGTAGTTGTAATTTTGGTGTTATTTTTATGATGGAAAAATGCTTTAAATACAGCAACTTCTATACCACTTATACTTTCATTAGTATTTTTATATGCATATATAGTTTGATACAATATAAATAGAATTTCACTTTTTGCACTTATACTTGTTATATGAATGCTTGTAGATGATTCTATTGTTGTTGTTGAAAATATTCATAGACATTTAGAAGAGAGAATTCATACTTGAAAAACAAAGTTAGAAGCAATTTTGGAATCAGTTCAAGAAGTAGGTTCAGGAGTTATATTATCTACAATTACAAAAATACTTTCATTTGCTTGAATGTTTGCTGTAACTTGAATGATGTGAGAATATATGTGACCAATACCTAAATTTGCAATTGTTGCACTTTTATTTTCTATATTAGTTGCATTTTCAATTAATCCTTGGGTTTCATATATGACAACTAAGAATATAGATTCAAATGAACCTCACCATGTAAAAAAAGAATCAAAATTTGATGTAAGAAAAGTGTATTTAAAATTTATGAATTTATTTATCAGAGATGATAAAAAAGCTAAAAGAAATAGAAAAATATTTAAAACTACATTTTGGATTTCTCTAATTTTAGTGATGATTTTACCTATATATTTTTGAGTTTTTAAGGCTCGTATGCTACCTAAATCAAATAAAAATCAAGTTTATTTATGGGTTGATTCTGTTAGGTGAACAAATGTAGAAAAAATGCTAGAAATAGAAAAAGATATAGAAAATTTCTTTTTGAATAATTATGATTTACCAAAAGAATTGGATATAGTAGAATCAGTTTCATCAACAATTTGAACTCCATTTATGTGAGATTTTGCAAATTTATTTAGATGATGAAGTAATAGATTAGAAGAATATCAAATTTCTACAAGAATAAATTTGATTTCAAAAGATGAATACAAAGATAGAATTAAATCAGAAAATTATACATTTAATATCAGACCACTACTTACTAAGTATTTACTTGAAAAATATCCAGATGTAAAACTTAGATTACTTGAAGATCCTCCAGGGCCACCAGTAAGAGCTACTTTTATGTTAAAAGTTAAATGATGAGATAATGATAAAAATCTAGATGAATTTACAAATTATGTTTTTAGTGAAGTAAAAAAACTAGAATTAAATGAAAAATTAGCGGATTTAAATACTTCAATTTCAACTACATATAGAAAAGTAAATATAGAGCTAGACCATGAATCTATTGCTAGATCAGGTTTGGATATAGAGCAAGTTGCTAATACTATTGCTATTGCAAAAAATGTTACAAATATAAGTATAATAAAAAACTCTCCATCTCTTGAAGAAACAAATATTTTACTATGAGTAAAAAATGAGCAAAGTGAAAGTTTAAATATGCTTGAAACAATTAAATTTACCAATTCTTCATGATTAAAAATACCATTAAGTAGTATAGCAAAAATAAACTATGAATTTGTAAGTCCAGAGATAAATACTGACACAAGAGAAAAAACTAATTTTATATATGCAGAAATGTGAGATAATTCTGTTGTTTATCCTATTGTTAAACTTATGTCTATATTTAAAAGTGAGGAATTTTTAAATTGAAAATATGAAGTTATTGAATCATGATTTTATGGTATAAAATATAGATCATTAGTTGATTCTAAAATATATAAATTAGAATGGGATTGAGAATGGAAACTTACAATGGATACTTTTAGAGATTTAGGAACAGCTATGATTTTGGCACTTTTAGCTATTTACTTTTTAATTGTATGACAATTTAGAAGTTTTGCTGTTGCTTGAATAGTTATGCTACCTTTTTTACTTTGATTTTTTTGAATATTCCCAGGTTTTTCATTACTTTATGTATTTAAAAATGAATATTTTAATGCAACTTGAATGATTTGAGTTATAAGTTTGGCTTGAATTGTAGTTTGAAATGCTATTTTATTAATAGATTATATCGATATATTAAAGAAAAAATGATGGACTATAGAAAAAGCAATAATAAATGCAGGTTATATTAGATTTATGCCTATAATGTTAACTAGTATTTCAGCAATTTTTTGAGCAATTAAAATAACTTCAGATCCAGTATGGAGCTGACTTGCACGGAGTATAGTTTGGTGATTATCATCTAGTGCTATTCTTACACTTATAGCAATACCTATTTTTTATTATGATAGTCAGAAAAATGAGTGGGAAAAATGTGCTTGAAAAACTGAAAATTTATGTTAAAAAAAGAGACTTTTTAAGTCTCTTTTTTTTATTAAAATAAACTTTTAAAAATGCTAAAAATGAGTAGAATATTGCAAATTAATTTGTTAGTTAAAAAGATGAAAAAAAGGTTTTTATTATTACTTATATTTATTATGTTTGTGATTTGTGCCACAACATTTGTATTGGTAATAAAATATTTAGATCCATTTGAATATGCTGCATTATGAGTTTCATCACTAGTTTTTTCTTATTTATTCGGATTATCTTGATTATTAACCTTGATATTGTACTTTATAAAAAAGATTTACTTTAGATGAAATGTTGCAATATATCATATACTTGTAAGTTTTAGACAAGCTTTTTTTATAAGTGTTTTCTTTTTGATTTTAATTTTTTTCAATTATTATTGAGCTTCAATTTTTCTAACATGATTTTTATCTTTTATAGTTTTATTCTTTTTAGAACTATTTATAAAAAATCAAGAATAGGATAATTTAAATGACTGTCAATACTTATTGCTTGTTAAAATATAGTAAATATATTATTATATAGGGGTAAGAATTATTTTTTAATTAATTGTTTTGAATAAGAAATATACAAATTTTTGAGTTATTTTATTAATGTTATTTACAAGTCCAATTGCAAATGCATTATCAAATGAACAAAAGTGAGCAATTCTTGAAAATTTTCAAGAAAGACAATATGATTTATTATTTGAATCTGATTTATGAAGTTTTTCTTCAGAATATTCAGATATATTTAGTATATCTCAAAAAATAGATATATATACTTCTATGTCATCTGATATAGAAAGTGATAAAAAATTAGCAGAAGAAAAGAAAGAACAACTTTTAACTACAATTTCTTCTTTGGAAGATTCTATTGAATTACTTGATAAAGATATAGAAAAAACTGCTAAAAAAATAGAACAAATCAATTTGGACGTTATAAAAACAAATACAGAAATTGAAACAAATACAAAAACAATAGAAATATTAAAGAAGAAAATAGAGGAAAATACAGAAATATTATTAGAATATTTAGTTTATATTTACAAAAAATCAAATACTGCATATGAATGATCTGAAATTGATAATTTAAAAAGTATTTTATTAAATGAAGAACCAGTATGAGATTTGATTAATGATTTATATTTTAAGTGAATAATTCAAATAACTTGAAAAAAGCTTATAGATAATCATAGACAATATGTTTGAGAACTTTATCTTAAAAAAGTTACACTTGAAAAACAAGAACAAAATCTTAAAAACTTAAGAAAACAATGAGTTATAGAGCAAAAAATACTTCAAGATAAAAAAGATTTTAAAGAAAAAATATTGCAATCATCAAAATGAAAACAATCATTTTATGAACAATATTTAGCTGATAAAATTAAACTTGAAAATGAAGTTAGATTAAAAGCTCTAAAAGAACAAATAAAATTAAACTCAGCTAGAAATTTAATACTTGAAAAATATGATTGTACTTTTATAGATGTAACTCAAAATACATCAGAAGTTAGAGCATTAGAAAAAAATAATCCTAGATGTTTTTCTATAAATAGAATGATTTATAGTGAAACACAATTGAATAAAAATAGTGTGAAAGATGAAAAAGTAGCAGAAATGAATCCTTTGTCTTGGCCAGTAAATCCTGTACAATGAATAAGTGCATATTTCCAAGATGAAGAGTATAAAGAATTATTTTGAGCTAATCATAATGCAATTGATATAAAAGTTCCACAATGAACTTCTATTGAAGCTCCTATGGATTGATATGTTGTATATTTAAACCCACCAGATAGTCCAGATTATTCTTATTTAGCTATTAAACATTATGATTGATATCTTACTGTTTATGGGCATTTAAGTGAAATAAATGTAGAGCAATATGAATATGTATCAAAATGAGAAATTATAGCAAAAACAGGTTGAGAATATGGTACTGCTTGAGCATGATATGTTACAACATGACCACATTTACATTTTGAAGTATTTAAAGAAAAAGAATATATTGATCCATTATCTGTTTTAGATTTATCATATATTAAATTTCAAACTCTACCTTCTAAATATAAAGATAAATATGCTTTAGATTTTGAATCAAAAAATGGATATTGATATGCTGAAATGGATAATAATTCAAGGCTATTTAAAGTAGAATGAGCAAATGAAATAGAAAGACAAAAATATCTTATAGAACATTATGCAGTTTGAGCTTTTAATAATTGGCAAATGTGGATTGATGAATCTCTTGATTGAAATATAGATCCTTCAATGGTTATGTGTATATGATTGGCTGAAAGTTCTCTTTGAAAAAATCTTACTACACCATATAATATTTGAAATGTTTGAAATAATGATAGGTGAGATAGAAAATGATTTGATAATGCAAGACAATGAGTTTATTCAATTGTTTATACATTAAATAATAAATATTTTAGAAATTATAATGCATTAAATCTGATGTCATGAGCATGAAGAAAAGTTTCTTGATTACCAGGATGTTGATGAAATTGAGGACCTTGTTATGCAACTGATACAAACCATTGGCATAATAATGTTAAAAGATGTTTAGCACATCTAAAATGAACATATGTTCCAGATGATTATAATTTTAGGTTAATTAAATAATAAAAAAAGATAAGTTTTAAAACTTATCTTTTTTTATTTCTTCAAATTTTTCTTTTAATCCATTTATTGTTTCTATAAAGATATTTAATTCTTCTGAATTATAAGAAGGATTTAATTCTTTTATATAATTTTCTCTAAAATTTATAAAACTTAAGTAATCAATTATTTTATCAAGTGTAATTTCTAGATTTCTTAATTGTTTTTTTCTTTTTAAAAATAACAATCTAGATGTTAATGAATTCAATTTTTTAAAATTTTGTTCTATTTTTTTTCAAACAATTGCTATTATTTTTGGTAAATCATCAGATTCTACTTCTTCATTTTTTTCTGATTTACTAAAAATATATTGATAAAAAATATCTACTATTCAAGCAGTTCTCAAAAATGTAAATATATCAAGTAATTTTGAATTTAAATAAAAATACCCCCAATAATTTAAATTTGCATATTTAGTTAAATCAATACCATTAATAGCTTCATATTCAGGAAGATAGTATCATCTATGATCTTGTTCTATTTTGCTATTTGGATGTGGAACTAGAGGGAATAATCAAGCTCATGATTTTGGTCTTACATATTTTTCTGTAAACTCAAATCTATCTTTATATCAGTTTATATCTAGATTTGGATGAAAAATAAGATTAAAAGGAATTCATATATTTGGATTATTTTTGTACTTTTCAAATAATTTTTCAAAATTTTTAAGTGATGCAATATACTTTGGTTCTTCAATTATTTTGTGTCATTGGCTTCTTCATAAAAATTCTCAATCTCATTTGTGATGAAGTGCATCTACTCAAAAATGTATTGTTATTATTAATTCAGGATATTTTTTTGATAAATAATCAATTATATTGCAAGTTTTTTCAAGGAGTTTATCATTTGATATTCACATAAAATCACCAAAAAATCAAAACTCAATAACCCTTGTTAAATCTATATTTTGTATAAATTTTTCAAATTTATCTATATATTGCATTGGATTTGGATTTCATAATTCTATACCAAATTTTTCTTCTTCTATTTTACTTATAGATATTTCAAATTCTTTTATAGCAGTTTCTATATCATCATCTTTTAAAGGAGTATTTGAATGTATAAAATTAGCACAATAAGAACAATTATTTAAACAAGGATTGTTAGGAATAGTAAAATAAAGCATCCTAGTAAAAGGATTGTAATAATCTTTTGAATTTAGTTTTGTTCATGCTTGTATTTCACTAAGATTATCTTTATTGCTTTTAAAAATCAAACTTTTTGGTATTTCTCTATCAGTTTTTATTCATATATATCAATTCTCATCACGAAAAAATAAATCTTCTTGATTTATTCATCATAAAAATTCACTAAATTCTTTAGCTCATCATATATTTACTATATCAATTCAATATTCATCAAATACTTGGTCTAGAAATTTTTTATCGGGGATTGCATTGAAATCTGCTCATCACATTATAAAAATGATATTTGGATTTTTTTCTTTTAGATTTTTTATTATTTTTGAAAGTCTAGGTAGTAATTCATATCATCACATAGATGAAAATCCTAGGATTAAAGTTCTTGATTCTTCATTTGTATATTCAAGTAATCATCCTAAGAATTTTTCATATTGTTCAAAAGTAGAATCAGGATTTATACTTATTTCGTTTTTATCAAAAACAATTTTTGGAAATCATTCTATAACTCAAAGTATTTTTTCAGATTCTTCTTTTCTAGCTTTTTCAATTACATAATTCATTATAGTTTCTGAAGCTGTATTTCATGTTTCAATTATAAATGATTCACCTCAATCACTAAAAGGTTTATAGTATCATAAAACTGATTGTACATGAAAAAAGTATTGTTGAGGAAGATGATTTTCTACTTCTTTTAATTTATTCATTATATTAGATAAAAAATATTTTATGAATTATAAAATATAAATTAATAAAGTCAAATAATGTAAATAATAAAAAAAGAGCTATTAAGCTCTTTTTTGTTTTGATACTAAGTATAATCAAGCAGCAAATATAGAAACAAGTAATAAAATAAGCATTTCAGGACCAGTTTTTATTTTAGTTGCTTCAGATAAATCTCATTCATATATTTCTCAAGACCCAGTTTCAGCTAATGCTTTAACTGCAAAATAATCATATTTTACTTCATCTCAAGTTATTTCAATTTCAAATTTAGGTTCAGCAACATTTACTATTAATTCTAATTTTCAATCTTCTAATTTTTTATAAACATTGTAACTTTTAGCTTCTTCAACTTTATCCCAAGTTAAAATTGATTTAGTTTTTAATTCTACTAATTTTAATCAAGTTATTTTTAAATCTTTTTTATCATCTTTTTCTACAACAGGTTCAGCAGCATTTAAAGCAATTTTATTTACTTTTAAACTTCCAGCTCATAATTCTTTTTGTTCATGTCCAAGTTCATCTTTAAGAATAACATCTATTTTATATGTACCTTCTTCTTTAGGAGCATATATTTTTGCAGTATATATTCATTCTTTAATTTCTTCTAATTTACTAGATACATCATTTAAAATTACATTTACTTCTCTCAATGCTGGTGTAGTTGTAACTTCTATTTCAAAAGCACCTTCACTATCAACTTCTTCAGGATTTACTTTTACATTTATTAAACTTATATTACTTTTTTCAACTTTTATTTTAACTTCTTTAGATTCTCATATAACTTTACCATTTGCATCTAAAACTTTAGCTAAAAATATATTTTCTCATTCTACTAAGTTTGTTACTTCTTTTTCGTAAACTCATTCATTATTAGTAGTTGTATTAAGTTCATTTTTTCCATTAACAATAATTTTTACTTGATGGTTTTTTTCTGTTGTACCAGATATTTTTATTTTATTAACTCAGATAGTAAGTCCATTTTCAGGTGATACTATATCTATATTTAAATTTTCAGTAGTTGCATCTTTTGAAATAGTTGCTTCTCATATACCAAAAATAGTATCATCATTGAAATCATATACATGTACATTTTGAGTTCAATCTTTTGCAAATTTAACTGCATTTTCAAAAAGTATTTTTCATTGGTCACTTTTTTTGAAAGTATAAGTATTTTCTTCTAATACTATAGGTAGTTCAGCTTCAGAATCTGATTCTGAAAATATAAGTACTACTCATTCGTAATCTGTAACAGCTATATTGTTTTTATCAACAGCTTCAATAGTTAGGTCCAATGCTTCACCAACTTTTGCAGCATCAGGATTTAATGTTACTTGAAAATGATCTACACTTCAAGCTAAAACAGAAGACATTCAAATTAGATAAGTTATTGTTGCTAATAATACTTTTTTTCAAAAATTCATATGCGAAAAATAATTGTTAAAATATTGTTAATATCTTAACAAATTTTCCCTTTTTTAAAACAAAATGTATATTATTTAACTTTACAAAAACATATTTTATATCTTAATATAAAATGTGTTTTCTTGTTCGTAAATATTTGATATAAATGTTTGATAATAATTTATCTTTTTTAAAAGCATATCTTTATGACTTTCATCAAGTTCACTAATTAAATCATCTATTATTAATATAGGTTTTTTACCTGTTTTTTTCTCTATAAAAATACCTTCAAGTAATTTAAGATATATAATTATGCTCTTTGTTTCTCATCTAGAAGCATAGTGAATCAAACTTACTCAATCTGTTTTTATCTCAAAATCATCAACATGAGGTCATATATGAGTTCTTCATAAAACTATATCTCTTTTAAAATTTTTTTCTAAGTATTTTTTTATACTATTTTCTATATCATCTCTATCTATTTTTGTTTTGTAATCAAAAATGATATTTTCTATTTTACTACCAAAATATTCTTTTGTATTTATTATTGATTCTTCTAAGAATTTTATAAATTTAAATCTGTATTTATAAATTTCACATGAGATATCTATAAATTTACTATTCCAGAAATCAATTTCATTTTCTTTTACTTTATTATCATGAATTGCTTTTAGTGTAGAATTTCTTGATTTAAGTATTTTTTTATAATCTTTTAATATTTTTTCATATTCATGATAACTACTTTTCAATGTATCATCTAAAAAATCTCTTCTTAGAGTAGGAGAGAGATATACCATATTCATCATAATTGGAGAAAAAATAACACATGAATGTGCAAATTCTCTGAATTCTTTTCTAGAAGATTTTTTATTATTTATTAGATAATTTTTTTTGTTATCAGTTTTTGAATAATAAAAACTATATTTATTATCTTTTTCATCTTTTATTTCAATAAAAAAATAATCCTCTCACATTTTTACTAAATCATCTAGATTTAACTTTGTGATAGAATTATTTCAAAGTTGACTCAAAGCTTCCAAAATATTTGTTTTTCATTTTCAGTTTTCTCAAATTATGAAATTTTCTATCTCAAAATTATTTATTATTTTTTCTTTAAAATTTCTGAAATTAACTAATTTTAGTTCTTTTATCATAATTATTTCATTATATTTGAAATTGCTATTTGATTTGCTATAACTTTTTGTTTAGAACAAGCAAGTAAATCTTTTGGCTCTACTTCTCTTTTTTCTATGTCTTCTCTCAAAATACTTTCACTTTCAACAACACTAGTAGTACATTTTACTCCAGTAGTATCAACTTCATTCAATAAATCTACATAATGTAATATTCAATTTACATCTTGAGCTAGTTTTTCATTGTCTATTCTTATTTTACTTAGATTTTTTGATAATTTTTCAATTTGTTCTTGTGTTAAACTCATTTATTTATATTATTAATGTAATTTATGTTTTTAATATATTATTTATTTAAAAAAAATCAAGTATGGGATTTAAAGAAATATTAAAAAAAGATTTTTTTGAAAGTGATAACAAACTTATCCTTAGATATAAATCTATAAAAGCAGTTTTAGTTTTGACTATTTTACTATTTTTTTCTAGCTTCTTTTTTATTGGAGCTTGATTTTATAGAGAGTTTTTCTTAAATTATATAAGTATATTTTATGTATTACTTAGCTTTTCATTTGTTTTATATTTGTTTTTTTATTTTAAGAAAACATTTTTAAATAAACTTAGTTGACCTTTATTATATATATTTTCATTTTTATTAATTTTGATTTTTGTTGTTTTAATTTTTCCAATTATAGTTGAGTGAGGACTTGTTTGATTTTATAATACTTATATAGCTAAATAGTAATTATTTTATAAATTTATGATTATGTTTAAAAAATCTTTTATCTTAATATTTTCAATAATTTTTTTATATTCTTGTGGTAGTACTGAAACAGAAGTTATAGAAAATA
This sequence comes from uncultured Candidatus Altimarinota bacterium, assembly GCA_937864295.1. Classification (GTDB taxonomy): domain Bacteria; phylum Patescibacteriota; class Gracilibacteria; order BD1-5; family UBA6164; genus JABWCI01. The sequence continues at coordinate 13,357 of CALMJA010000080.1, forward strand.
CACTTTTAGATGTTGATAATGCAAATTTTTCTTTTAAAGTTCCTTCAAATTGGGAAATTATAAAAGATAAAGAATCTATATTGCCAAAAGCAAAAGAGGGAAATATAGAATTGGCTGCAACTTCTACTGCTGTAGTTTCTGGTTTTTCAAATAATTTACTTATATTATCTGATGATCTAAAAAAATTAACTACTTCAAAAGATTATTCTATGCTTAACAATATATGAGCAGAATCTGATTATTTAGAATATAGAAAAATTTCGTCAAAAGATATCACTTTTGCTGATGATGAAGTTTCTATAGTATATGAATTTGAAGCTAGATATAATACAGATACTCCTAAATTAAAATTTTTACAAACAGCTAGTGTTTGTAATAAAACAAAAGGATATTTTATCACTATCGCACTTCCAACAACTGTAACAGATACTTCTAAATATATAGAATTATTATCAACTTTTGCTTGTAAATAATAAAAAAAAGAAAATTTCATTTGAAATTTTCTTTTTTTTATTATAATCACTTAGCTTAATTAAATTTGGTGCCATGGTAGAGTGGTCATACAGCGGTCTGCAACACCGTATACAGCGGTTCAAACCCGCTTGGCACCTCCATTCTTAAAATTTACAAAATTTATTAATTTAAGCAAAGGGCTTTTCGCATAGGATAGCTCTTTTTCTTTGTTTATAAAAAGTTCGATAAATAGTTTTCTAAGGTAATCGGTTTTAGTCTCATTATTTCCTTGTTTGTATGTATTATAAAGGGAACAAGCGAGTTCGATATTTTTTGTAATTTTAATTTTATCACTTCTATTTAAAATACTATTTTTTTGTATTTCTAAATCATTTATTTTTAAAATTATATCATTAGATTTTTCATTATAAATAATTTTATCTATTTCTCATTCAAGTCTTAAATCTAATAAATTTTTCTTTTTATCATTTAGTTTTTTTATTTCTAAATCTATAATTTTTAATTTTTCATTTTCTTCTTTGTTTCAATTTTCTAAAATTTTTAATGCAAATTTAATATTAAAATCTTTTAATGTTTCATCCATTTCATAATTTTTTAATATTTCTCAAGCTTTATCTAATAATTTATTTTCATTTATATTTATAGTTATAGGACTATAATTACGGCTTTTATAATAGTTTATTCATTTTTTAGTATATCAATCTAAGAAAATTCATTCAGAATCTTTTATATATCATTTTAAAGGGTATTTAATTCATATATTTTTATATTCATAAAATCATTGATATAAACTATTAGCTTTATCATATAACTTTTTTGAAATAAATGTTTCATAGTTTCATTTATAATATTCTCATTTAAATAAAACAAGTCATAAATAAAACTTATTTTTAATAATATCTTCAATAGTAGAATAGGCGAAAGCTAATCATTTATCATTTTTAATTCATTTTTCGAATAATATTCTAGAAATACTTTTAATAGAATGATTTTTTGTTCTTAATTCAAATATTTCTTTAATCCATTCTGATTTTATAGGGGCAACTTCTATAGTTTTTTCTAGTTTGTTATTTATGTATCACAAAGGGGCTTTTTGACAAACTCATCAATTTTCTATTTTTTGTTTCATTCATCTTTTTATATCTCTTTGTAAATCAAGTATATATTGAGTAGACATTCAAAAATGCATTCACATTATAAGTACATTATCTCAACTTTTAAATACTTCTGATTCTGTATAAATAGCTTTTATTATACCACTTTGAATACTCCATTTTATAGTTCATTCATCTATTGGATTTCTAGCTAATCTGTTTAATTTCCAAGTTACTATACAATCGGCTTTTCAAGAATTAAATAAACTCATCATTTTATTAAATAATGGTCTTCAAGGCTCTTTTGCTGACATAGTTTCTTTGAATACTTCAACTATTTCTAGTCATTCTTTTAAAGCTATTCTTCTAGCTTCTTTTTCTTGTGCTTCAATTGATAGTTGTTGTCTATCACTTCTATCAGTTGATTTTCTGCAGTAAATTATTGCTTTCATAATTTTATTTTATTAATTTATATCTTCTTGAATTTTAATTTTACTTATAACTTCATCTGACTCTTTTCATAAATCATCATATTTTTCTTTATCTATATCTCATAATAATTTAGATAATCATAATAATGCTGAATTAACTTTTTTATCAAATTCAAATTCTAAATTTTTCTTTTTAATTTCTTCAGAATTAATTTTATATTCATTTAATAATATTTCATATAAATATTTTAGGGTTATATAAAGACACATTATTAAAATATTTTGATGAAATTTTTTAGTAATTTCTTTTGTGTCTAATTCAAAGGTAATTACTTTTTTTCATTCAGAAAATTTTTTTATATCATCAATTGTTTTATTAATATTTCAGTGAGATTCTTTAGATAAGAAATTATAAATTTTTAACCAATCGTTTTCTAAATTATTTTTAATGAAATCTGTTAAGTTGAATCATTTATCTCATTTTTTTCTATATCAACTTCAATATATTCAAGAAAAACAATTTTTATTCCATGATATATAAAAAACTTTTATTAAAGTTTCAAAATAACTTCTTAATGTAAGATTTGAAATTGTGTGTTGTCCTCTTACTTCAGAATCAAATGAATTAAATAGAAAACAGAGAGAATTTGAGAGTAAAATATATTGATGTAAATGATATTCTTTCCAATTAGATTTATCTATAAAATTAATTAAATCTATAGAGTATTTTATTAAATCAAAATTATGTTCAAATATTTGAATATATCAGTTATATTCATTGCAAAAATTTTCTGAATGAGACCTACAATATTCAAGAATATTTCAAACATAACAATCGTTTCATTTATAATCTTTTAGCATTTCTTCTATTGCTATATTTTTTTTATTTTCCATCATATAAATGATAATTATTAAATTTAAAATTATTTTACATTTTCTAATAAATAAGTCTAAATAAAAAATAATTTGGTGTTATTTATTTGTTAAAAACTTTATTTAATAATTTTTTATTACTAGTTCCCAGTATTCAGTCATATTTTCTATTATTTCTTTAGCTTCTTGATAAGATAGAAAAGGGTAAATATCTATCAATTCATTAATAAATTCTGTTTCTTCTTTTTGTCTAATCATATTTTTTATAATTAGATTCTCTTCTTTTTTGAATTTCTATCTTTTTTAGAAGTTGTTTATTTTTTAATTTAATTTCTATTTCTCAAATTATTTCAACTATATCTCTATCTAAAAACTTCTTTGTATCTTCTAAAATTAATCATTCTCAAATTAGTATTCTAACCGGACAATATCACATATTGTATATTGATTTTGCATGTCATACAAATACAGCTTTTCTTTGATTTTTATATATAGTTCATTGATATAATTCTTGATTTACTTTTTTTTCTATTTTTTTAAATAAAGTTATATCTTCTACTCATTCCATTTTAAATAAATATGTATGATTTCTTAGATAATTTTTGAATATTCAAGATAATATTTGATTATTAAATAATGATTTATAATCTATATTTTTAGCTAATTCAGACCTTATTTCTAATTCTACTCTAGTCACATAATCTTCAACTAAATAATTTTTATATAATTTATGTTTATTTTTTTCATTTATATCTAATATTTTGTTATATATTCTAATTATTTGTCTTTTATTTTTATATTTATTTGAATCTCAAATATAGCGAGTTTCTATATTTCAAGATTTAATAAACTCTTTTCAAGTTTTTAAGTCTTTAAAATTATTTAATATAGTATTTATATAAATTGTTATATCTATACATATATCAAATCTAAAGCATTTATCTAGTTTAAAATATCACTCTAAAAAATATAAAATTTCGTCTTTTCATATTAATTTAAAAGCAGTTGAATAAATAACTATTTTATCTTTTGATTTTATAATACTATTTGAGTTTAATTCTCATTTATAATAAGCAAAAAGGGAATAATTATCTTTTGTAAATATAATTTTATATTTATATCTAGGAACTTCATTTTTTGTAAATGAATAATCTTCTATTTCTCAATAATTTGAATTATCAAAGTCCAATTTTTCAAACATTTCACTTTCAAACTTAAAAGTTCAAAATATTTCTAAATGGTCTAATCCAAAATGGATTATATTATTTAATATATTTAAATTTGTCATATTATTATATAATAATGACTCCGGAGTACTAAAGTAAAACAAGTACTTTTTATAGTTAACTGCTCCGACAATTATTGATGTCGGAGATTTTCCTATTTCCTCTTATATGGTTTTAGTGAAAGCAGATTTAATCAAACTTAGCGGTTCAAAGGCCACGAACCGAAGTTTGACTAAATCTTCTGCTTTCACATTTCTTGTGGATAAGAGGAAATAGGAAAAAATAAGATTTTGCAAAAAATAAATAAAACAAAAAAAAGATTATTGCTTTATTCAATAATCACTTTAATGATGGTTTTCGTATAGAATATAAAACGAATTTATCTATTTATGAATATTTTACCTTTATCAAGCCCTTTTCATAGATAGAATAATTTTTTTATTCAAAGTTTTTTTTCAATAGTTATATTTATTGCTTTATATAAATCTAATATTTTTTTTCTATATTTTTCATCGTAAAAATCTCAAGCTCAATTTTCAATTATTTCAATTATTACTTTAATAGTATAATCTTTTTTATCACTACTAAAAAATAGTTTTATAAACATATCTCTTTGAGAATCCTTTTGTAAAGGATAATGTAATCAATTACATGATAATGTATGATTTTCATATATTATTTTTTTATTATCAATATTATTCAAAGTTTTTAATAAATTCTCTATATCTGATTTTTTAAAACTTATAAATTCTAAGTATTTTTCTTTTCATTCTAATCATGAAAATTGTCTTTCTATAATGTTTTTTCAATATTCATTACTTAATATATTTTTTAATTCATTAAATTTTGCTAAATATGAATCATCTTGTTTAACTTCTTCTAGTCATTTTATTAAGTTGAAGTTAGCTATTCTTATTAATCATCAATCATTTAATATTCTTATAATATCTTTTCTAATCATAAAAATATTATCATTTGCAGTGTTCTCATCACTTCATTTATAAACATTAAACATTATTGTTTCATGTCACTCATTTAATTCAATATTAAAAAATTCTTTAAATAATGAAGAATATTCTATTTTTTCAATATCTTCTTTTTTTATTCAATTTTCTAATAAATCTTTTTCTGCTTTAATATATAATTTTTTATTAAATTCTTCAATTTTTTCTAAATGTATGTTTGTTTTTCATTTATTTTTATTAACTTCTTCTAATATCAATAAAAAATCATTTAAAACACTTTTAAATAATTCTTTTTGATAATCGTATAATATTTTATATGTATCTATTACAAAATCCATTATTGACTTATTATAAAAATATTTAATAAAATATAATTAAAATATTATAAAAGTAAAATAAAAGCACAATTTTAAAATTGTGCTTTTATTTTCTTATTTTTTATTAATTAATTTAAAAAATCTTTATAGTTTTTCATAACTATATTTTTTATATTATTTTTTTCTTTTTCACTTATTAATTTTAACTCAATACTTTCATTTAGTATAATAAAATATATTCAAATTAGTTTTTTAACATCATATCATTTATCAAAAATTAATTTTTTTTCTATGAACATACTATAAAAAATATCAGAAATTATTTTATTTACAAAATTCTTTACTCATCATACTTCAATTATTTCATAAAAGATATCTTGATGTCATTTATAGTATAAGTAATTTATTATTTTAGATTTAATCTCATCTATATAATATAGATAATTTCATTCATTATAATGAGCTCATTTAAAATAATCATTTTCTATTTTATCTAATATTTTATAAATTTCTTTAAATTCTTTAGTGTAATATCAAGCTTTCTTTTTTATACGATAATATTCGTATTCAAAGAATAATATATTGATTGTATATGCAATAATTAATTGTTCAATTGGCAATTTAAAATCTGTACTATTAAGATAAAAAGATATTAAAATAATAATACCATATATATATATTCTATTTTTAATTTCTTTGTTATTAGTTAATATTTTTTTTTCATTATAATAATTTCAACTTTCTAAAAATATTCATGTAAAAAATATTAATCAGATTATAAATAAAAGTATCATATTTTTTTTTATTAAATAATTACTAATTTTATACTATCTTTAAAGTATATTATTTATATAACAATAATAATTGTATATTAAATTAGTCTTCATAAATATTATTTTAATAATTATTTATTTATTATCAAACATTATATTTCATAATATTATTTATAATTATATTCAATGACTTTAATATATAAATTATTACATATTAATTCATATTGAAAAGTGTTTTATTTTTTTAAATTTAGAGTAGTTTTATAATTTTTTCATTATTTTCTACTTTAAGTTTATCTATTATATTATTTGACCTATATTGACTCATAATTGATATAGATTCAATTATATCATTATTGTATCAAAATATGAATTTATAAAATTTATGTATACTTTTTTTATAATTTTCATTTATGGGGTCAAAATTATAAATTATTTTAGATACTTCAAAATATTCTTTATTATATATTAAATTATTTTTTTCATTATATAAATATAAACTGTATTTTTCTTCTAAGAAATCAATTATTTTATATAAATCTTTATTAATTCATTTATTTTCTAAATCAACTAAACTTTTATGTACTAAAAATATTTTTATTTTTTTGATATTATTAATAATATTTTCTTCATCTTTTTTTAATATTTTATAATTACAATCTAAAGCTTTATTATATTTTAAAAATAATTTTTTAATTTTTTCAATTTCAGCTATTGTATAATAATCATTATTTATGAAACTTTCTATTTCATTCAATATATAGTTTTTTTCCTGTCTTATATGGTAACTAATTAATATAATTATAATTAATATAATTGAAATAAGTAAAATTAAAATCATAATCATAATATTATTTGATAATTAAAACAAAATAATTAACATAATAAATGTATTATAAATAAACTATAATTTTTTCCAAATATTATATTTATAATTTAAAATATATTTATTAATAAATTACAATATGTTAACAATTGAAATTAAAGATATCTATTATTATAATCAAGATACATATAATAATGTATGAGTGATTTATTGAAAAGAAGATGAAATAATTAATTTTAATAAAAAAATTGAAAATCAGAAATGAAGAATTTTTAATATTAGTATTATAGATACAAATATAATTGAATCACAAGAAGATAATATTGAAGAATTATTATGATATCTAGAATATAATTGATATAAAAAAATTAGAGAATGATTATATCAAAAATAATTAACTATAATAAATATAAAAATTAAGTAATAAAAGTTAAATAATTTTAATATGAAAGAAACAGAAAAAGAACTCGAGGAAAAAAGAATTAATTTGTTATATTAAATAATATTTATTCTTTTTAGAGTATTATTTCTAGTAATTATATTAAATAAAAAAACTTCAATTTTAATTGAAGTTTTTTATGTGCTGGTCTATGGAATTGAACCATATTTGTCTCCCTATGACTATTACTTATTTCTTTAATTATATTTAATTTATTTGCAATGCAGTTGTAAACCTACAACCAGCAGGAAGGAGACCAGCCTCACATATAAATTCATTTATTTTCATAATTGTTTCTATTATAGAATAAATTGTTATTCCAATTTTTACTAATAAATAGAATAAATATAACTCAGTAATTAAGTTAGTCACAGCTTAATTGTAATTATTTTTTTATTATCTCAAATTTATTTTCAAGACTTTCTATTTTTTCAAGACTTTCTATTTTTTCGATACTTTTGATTTTATAATTTTATTTTATATTATAATTTAAATTTTATTTCTAATTTTATTAAAATATGAATATAAAGAAAATAATAATTATAATAACTATTATAGTTTTATCATTAATAATTTTATTACAATGATTTTATTTATTTAATCAGAACTATTTTATAAAAAAAGATTTTACTAAAGCTTTTAATTATAGAATTACTTGAAATTGTTCTAATTTTAAAAATTATACTTATAATGGTTCTAATTTAGATAATAACTGTATTGATGAGAAAAATAGAAAAAGTACACCAATAAAAAGCTTTAATATATTAAATATTTCTACTACTAATTGAATTGCTTATTTACAAGTAGAATTGGTAAGAAAATTAGATAAAGAATCGTCTTATGTTATAACTTATGAAATGGAAAAAATAGACAAAAATTGGAAAATAAAATCTGATAATAAAAATTAATCAATATCATCTAATATTTTTCTAAAAGTTCAATAGTCTTTTGAATTGGCACCTCCATATCAAATAGACTGTTAACTTTTTTTACCTACTTAGAGTATGTAGTACAAAGTCCTACTGTAAGGAGAAATAAAAAAGATATTTTTTAATGAAGTGGAAAAACGTCAGATATCAGCGAACGTTTATTTAATTCTAAAGTTCACCTTTAAAAACAAAAGTTTATTTAGTATATAATATTTAATAAGGATATATGAAAACTTGGAGAAAATACTTTGGAATTATGCTAATAATACTTTCTGCAATATGTTGGTTTACTATATTCTTATTAGGTAATTTCAAATTAAGCGTAGCACAAGTATCAGCAATAACTGCTGCATTGATAATTGTTGGAGAAATATTATTTTGGTCAGGTTCAGTATTAGTAGGAACAGAATTGTGGATTAAATTTAAAAAAAAACTAAATCCAAAATATTGGTTTTAAAAAAATATAAAATGAATTTGAGACGATTCTAATAAACTAGAATTAATAAAAAAAATCGTTGATACGATTTTAGTTAATAAAGATTGAAGTGTTAAAATATCGTTTAGATTTGAAAATTTATGATGAAGTAGTGGAAATAAATGATGAGGTAAAAAGTTTAGACAAAAAGTTTGATGTTTCCATTCTTAAAATTTACAAAATTTATTAATTTAAGCAAAGGGCTTTCCGCATAGGATAGCTCTTTTTCTTTGTTTATAAAAAGTTCGATAAATAGTTTTCTAAGGTAATCGGTTTTATACTCATTATTTCCTTGTTTGTATGTATTGTAAAGGGAACAACCGAGTTCGATATTTTTTAAAATTTTCTCTTTATCATTTCTATTTAAAATAGTATTTTTTTGTATTTCTAAATCATTTATTTTGAAAACTATATCATTTGATTTTTCATTATAGATATTTTTATCTATTTCTCATTCAAGTCTTAAATCTAATAAATTTTTCTTTTTTTCATTTAATTTTTTAATTTCTCAATTAATAATATTTAACTTTTCATTTTCTTCTTTATTTCAATTTTCTAAAATTTTTAATGCTAATTTAATATTAAGTTCTTTAAAATTTTCATCCATTTCATAATTCTTTAATAACTCTCATATCTTATCTAATAATTTATTTTCATTAATATTTATAGTGATAGGGCTATAATTACGACTTTTATAATAGTTTATTCATTTTTTAGTATATCAATCTAAGAAAATTCATTCAGAATCTTTTATATATCATTTTAAAGGGTATTTAATTCATATATTTTTATATTCATAAAATCATTGATATAAACTATTAGCTTTATCATATAACTTTTTTGAAATAAATGTTTCATAGTTTCATTTATAATATTCTCATTTAAATAAAACAAGTCATAAATAAAACTTATTTTTAATAATATCTTCAATAGTAGAATAGGCGAAAGCTAATCATTTATCATTTTTAATTCATTTTTCGAATAATATTCTAGAAATACTTTTAATAGAATGATTTTTTGTTCTTAATTCAAATATTTCTTTAATCCATTCTGATTTTATAGGGGCAACTTCTATAGTTTTTTCTAGTTTGTTATTTATGTATCACAAAGGGGCTTTTTGACAAACTCATCAATTTTCTATTTTTTGTTTCATTCATCTTTTTATATCTCTTTGTAAATCAAGTATATATTGAGTAGACATTCAAAAATGCATTCACATTATAAGTACATTATCTCAACTTTTAAATACTTCTGATTCTGTATAAATAGCTTTTATTATACCACTTTGAATACTCCATTTTATAGTTCATTCATCTATTGGATTTCTAGCTAATCTGTTTAATTTCCAAGTTACTATACAATCGGCTTTTCAAGAATTAAATAAACTCATCATTTTATTAAATAATGGTCTTCAAGGCTCTTTTGCTGACATAGTTTCTTTATGCTTTGTTGGGTACCTCCAAATTTACTACAAAAATCAAAAAAACTGGCTATTAATAGCCAGTTTTTTTGATACAAAAATGGAAAGTTTTAAAAAATACAAACAAATTAGTAATATAAAAATTAATATAAATTTAATATTACTATACAAATCCAATATTTGATTAATACATTCATATATGATAAAATTATCATATTTAAATTACAATAATTTTCTATGTCAGAAGTCCCTTGAAATAGATATGAAACATGAGAAAACAGAAATAATAAAAATATTTCTGTTTTTGATAGTAAAAAATATCAAAATGAACTTCAATGATTTTATAATATAAATAAAAATGATCCTCAAACTATTCAAACATTAAAAGATTTTATAGATAAACAAGAAAAAGATAAGTTAAATGTAAAAGAAAAATTAGAAAATCCAGTATTACAAGAAACAAGAGAATGATTAGATAAACAAGCAATGATAAATGAAGCTAAGACAATGCTTTATAAAAAACTTTGAATAAATAATAACCAAAATAATAATAGTAGCTTTGAAAATTTTGAGAAATGAATAGTTGATGAATTAATTCTAAATAA
>CALMJA010000081.1 GCA_937864295.1 uncultured Candidatus Altimarinota bacterium
AAAGACTTGAAATATATGTTTGATGGACTTGTAATCAAAAATGTACTTACTGTATGGAGTTTCCAACTATGGAGAAATCTTGGTCAGTTAAAGTAACTAAATTTGAAATACTAAAAAAACTTATAAAATTTAAAAAATTTTGATATAATCATGTTACATATTTATGATGAGAGCCATTTATACAACCTGTTTTTCATGATGCTTTAAAATTATGAAAGAAATTATGATACACTATTCTTGTTACCACAAATTGTACTACACTACATCTTGATAGTCAAGCTAGTAAATTTTTACCTTATATAGATGAATTAATATTGTCATTAGAATGAATAAGTATTGAACAACAACAAAAAATATCTAGAACAAAAAATTATGTTCATTGGGATTTAGTTTTTGAGCAAATAAAAAAATATTGGAAATGAACTATGTTAAAAACAAATATAGTTATTACAAAGGATAATTTAGATTTCTTATTTGATTTAGTTTTATTTTCATATGAAAATTGAGTTAAAAATATAGCTGTAACTTATCCTGATTTGGATGAAGTATATTATTGATATGAACATTTAAAAAAATATGTAGCTCCTAGTTATAAGGAATGTATAAATTCTATACTCAAAATAATAGATTTTTGTAAAGAAAAAAATTTAAATTTGAAACTACCAGATTTCCCGTTTTGTATTTTTCCTACAGATAAAATTGAGGATTATATAAAATTAACAGATGATTATGATTATCAAACTAGAATTAAAATAACTTATAATAATGAAATTTTAGATAGATGAGATTTAAAAGATTTCAATTTTACACCTAGAGAAAGAAAACATATAAAAAAATGTGATAAATGTCTTTACAAGGATAAATGTTGGGGCCCATCTTCAATATATAAAGAACTTTATTGAGATTCTGAAATAAATCCTATAATCCTTAAAAATTATGTCTAAAGCTTGAAATGCAGAGAAAATATATATAAATGAGATAATAAGAGTTACATATAAATGTAATTGGAAATGTAAATTTTGTAATGTTTTGAAAACTAATAATTTTTGAGAAACAGATGTTACAGAAAAGGAGATAATTTATCAAATACTTAAATTATATAAAAAATATTCTAAAATTGAGAGAAAAAATCTTATTTTATCTTTTTCTTGATGAGAACCTACATTAAATAATAATTTACCTAAATATATAAGTCTTGCAAAGAAAATCTGAGTTTGAATTGTAGAAATACAAACTAATTGAACTAGGTTATTTAAAGATAAAAATTATATTTTGGATTTAATTAATTCTTGATTAGATGAGATATTTTTGGCTCAACATTCTTGAGATCACTATATAAATAAAGATTTAGGTAGTTTTTACAATATAGATGATTTTAAATCCTGGACTAAATATATTTTGGTTAATAATATACATAAAAAAATATCTATATATTTAAATATTGTTGTAACAAAGATTAATTTGTTTTCATTATATGACTATATCTTATTACTTATAAATATATGATTTATAAAAATAATACCAGATAGATCAAGTAAAAATAAAATAAATACTCATAAGATATCTTTTTGATTTGTTCAACCTAATTGATATGCTGAGTTAAATAAAGAAGAAGTTCTTTTGAAATACACTTCTTTAGAAATAGATGAAATTGATAGGATAATTAATTTATGTAAAAAAAATAATATTTTACCAGATTTTCATTTTGTATGTCCTCCAATATGTATTTTAAATTATCCAGAATATAACTTAGAATATGAAAGATTAAAAAAACTAAAAAAAGATGAAGATACTTGAAGTTTAAACAAGTCCAATTTAGATTCTTATAAATTTTTATGGAAAGAAAAACAAAAATTTGAAGAATGTAGAAAGTGTAAGTATAATGAGTATTGTTTATGATTTTATAAAAACTGGATTTATTATGTTTGAGAAGATTATGTTAAAGAAAAAATTAATAGTTTTATAAGTAATAATTAATATTTATTATGAAAGAAAATATTTTAAATAATATAAATTTTTTAAATATAGTTACTTTATTGTATATAGATCTTAGACATGTAGATATTTTTAATGAAAACCTAAAGGAGTTATTTATTGATGATATCTCAAAATTAAATGAAAAATATCAAGAAAGATTTAAAATTGAAATAACTAATAACAATTTTTACATTGATATTTTAAATGCAAATTTTTATTGATTTGATTTATTTTTATATATTTTAAAAGTTTGATTTAATGAATCAAAAGATAAACAAAATGAATTATTTTTTATTTTAAATAATTTTGACATAAAAGAATCTAATGACTTATATTTACTAATATTGTTGTTGTCTGAATGCACATATTGAGATAAATGATGAGATTTTGAAAAAAATATAGAGAATTTTAAAGATAAAAGTTTTCTTATTTATAATCTTTTACAAAGTGTATTACAAGCATTTAGACTTAATAGAAATTTATTAGTTTCCTGTAAATATATGACAAGGTTAATAAATAGATATTTTCTTTCTTCTTTCTATTTGTTCAGGGTAAGGAATATTTTTTTATACTTTTATCAAACAGTAATTTGAAGAGAAAAATTTTATTTATATTTAAAACATGATAAAGAAAAGATATTTGGTTCTAAATACATGAAATTAATTTTTTCTGATATTTTAATAGCAAAGAAAATTAATTCATATAATGATGTGATATATTTATTTGAAGGGGCTATATATTTACATTTATTAGATAGTAAGTGACTCAAAATTTTAAGAAGATTAGAAAGTAACTTATATGAAGATATTCATTACTGGATATCGGACTATTATATTAACATATGAAACTTAAATTTTGCACTAAATGAGTTAAACAAAAAAAAATTAACAAAGAATTTTAAATATTATAGAAAATTGTTGGCTATTTATATAAATCAAAATAATTTGATTTGATTATTAGAATTATATAATGAACTATTAAAAAACAATTATACTTTATGATTTTATGTAAAATGAAAATATATTCCTAATGTTATCATATATTCTTTTGATGAATGTATTGAAAATAATTATAACTTAAATATAATTCTTGATATTGAATATGATGCTTTTATAAGTATTATAAATAATAGTATTGATAATAATTATATTAATTTATTTTTTACCTATTTTAGAAAGAATCATATGGACTATTTTTTGAAGAATGATAGTATATCTATTATTTTAAAAAAAACATAACTTATTTATAATAATATATATTTTATTATTTTATTTTTCACATTATCTAAATAATAAAAATGCAAAACCAAATAAACTTATTATCAAAAGAAAAAACAACTAAACAAAACCGTGTTTGGGTAAGAATTGCATCTGCTTGTAATAATAAATGTTTATTTTGTCTAGATAGTCAGGCTCAAAATGGTACATTTCCACATGAAGAAAAAATAAAAAAAGAGATTTTAGATTGATACAAAGATTGATATGATAATAGAATTATTATTTCAGGTTGAGAGGCAAGTATAAATCCTAAATTTTCTGAATATATTAGTTTTGCAAAAGAAATTTGATACGATAGAGTACAAACTGTTACAAATTGAAATATGTTTGCAATTGAAAACTTTTGTAAAAAAGTATTTGAAGCTTGATTACAAGAAGTTACTTTTTCTTTTCATTGACATAACTCTATACTTCATGATTATCTGGTTGCAACTCCGGGGGCATTTAAAAAATCTCTTAAGTGACTTATATACATTAAAAAATATTATCCAAATATAATATTAAATATTGATATAGTTGTTAATAAGGTAAATGTTAAATATCTTCCAGATATAGTTAAATTTTTTATGAAATTGTGAGTATATGAGTATGATATATTGCAAATAATCCCATTTTGAAGGGGATTTTCCGAGTATAAAAATACTTTATTTTATAATGTTGAAGATTATAAAGATGTATTAGAAGAAACATGGCAATTATCTAGAGTTTCTTGAATGTATATGTGGACTAATAGATTTTATCCTGAAGCATTTGAATGATACGAAGACTTGATACAAGATCCAAGAAAAATAAAATCAGAGGTTATGTGAGAGTGATATCACATGTTTGATAAATTTATAAAGTCATCTTGAAAAACAAAACCTGAGTGTTTTTGAAATGCTTGTGATGTTTGTTTTCAAAATCAGTATTGTCATGATTTTTTAAAAGAAAATAAATTTATTAAAAAAGACTATTCACAATATAATATTATATGTTGAGAAGAATTTCCAAGTCAGGTTTATGAAAAGTATGGAGAAAAAAAGGAAGATTTTATTAATTTCTTAAAAAAATCAGAAAAACCGCTTGTTAATATACCTAAATGTTTATGAGGTACTTGAATTTATCAAACATATAATGATATAAAAGAAGAAAATACACTTGAAGATTATACATATAAATACATTAAAAATCTTTATAGAAAAAAATCTCTTAGATGTAAAAGTTGTAAATATGAAAAAGAATGTAGTTGATTACACTTAAATTTTATTAGAAGTTATTGATTTAATATATTAAACCCAATAAAATAATGGCAAATATATGATACATACAAGTAAATAGACATTGTAATAATGCTTGTCATTTTTGTTCTAATCCAAGTAATTGAAATAATATTACTTTTGAAAGATGAATACAATTACTTGATGACTTTAAATCGAAGTGATATGCTTGAGTTATATTTACTTGATGAGAGCCAACTTTGAGTCCAGATCTACCTAAATGGTTAGAATATAGTAAAAAAGTATGATTATGAAATAGGATGATTTCAAATGGTATGATGTGTTCTAATAGTGATTTCATGAAAAAATTATCGGATAGTTGATTAGAGCTTGTTCATTTTTCTGTTTATTCTTGTTACGAAAAAATACATGACTTTTTAACTGATACTCCTGGTAGTTGGAAAAAGTTAATGATGAGTATAACAAATGCCTTAAATTCTTGAGTTAGAGTTCAAATAAATACCGTTATTAATCATTATAATGAAAACCATCTAGATAAGACCGTAATGTTTTTGACTAAAACTTTTCCACCAATTAAGCATTTCGTTTGGAATAATTTAGACCCTGAAATGATGAGAAAAACTGATACTGCCTTATCTACTTTGCCAAATTTTGATAATTTTAAACCAAGTTTAAATAGTGCAATGAATTATCTGCAATCAACTTGAAGAACTTTTAGAGCCGAAAAAATGCCTCTTTGCTATATAAGATGATATGAGTGGTGTAGTACAGAAACAAGAAAAATAGTGAAACAAGAGGAAAGAATTATACACTTCTTAGACTTTAGAGAAGAAATAAGAGAAACAGATTTTTACCATGAAAAATTACCAGAGTGTAAAAAATGTGATTTAAATACTATTTGTAGTTGAGTTTATGAGCATAAAAAATATTATAATTATGTAAAAGTTTATCCACAGGAATTATCAAAAGAAGAAAAAGAAGAAATAATTCAAATAATAAAGACTTAAAATTATTTTTTAAGTCTTTATTATTTGAAGAAAAATTTCTAAAAAATATTTTATTATCAAATTTCAAAATAAGAAACTTATTAAGAATCAAATAAAAATATATCATCAAAAAGCAAAAGTATTTAATAATTTTATTTTATTATTATCTTCGTTATTCTTTTTATGAAAATTATTTACTATTTTATATACTTTATTTAATATTTTAATGTTTTCATTATCAATAGGATTTTTAATTTTTTTAAAATAGCTAATTGGACTAGGACTTAAAAATCATTTATCTCAATTTGCTCAAAGTGATACTTGCTCTCAAAACATTTTTATTAAATATTCCTTATCAACTATATCTCATTCTTTTAAATCTTTTATATTTATATAATAAGTTTCTGCCATACCAAACGTTATTTTATAACTATATCTTAATATTAAGAATATAAAATATATAATTAACATAAAAGTAAAAATTCTATATAAAAATAATTTTATTTCAACTGGATTTACATTATATTCATAATATATAAATAGAAGCAATAAAGTAAATAATGAAATAATAAATATTAATTTTGTCATTTCAGAAATATGTTTACTTACTTTTAAGTATATCCATTTTATTAATATTATTAATGAAAGTGTCACAATTATAAAAAATATAAATATATATAAGATATAATCTTTTATATACGGTACTAAAAAATTATATTTTCATCATTCTATAAATATTTCACTAAATAAAAACAGTCTAGATAATCTTATACTTACAAATACTAAAAGAAAAGTAACTAACCATTTAAATAATTTAAATATAATAACTTTTTTGTATAAATTTCAATCTCAAGATTTTAAATGTATATTTAGTTTTTCTCCTAAATCATTTTTTATATTTAGATATAAACTTTTGCTATATTCCCAATTGAATAAACATCTTCAAAAGTAAAACCATAGGAAATATATTACAAGATATGTTATTGTTAATAAAGCTATATTTCCTATAAGTGTAACTATTCAAATATGTGGTATGAAAAGTCATAAAACAAGTAAATATTTTGCATCTCAAGCTGACCAAATTCAAAAACTATATAATATAAATGATATAAATATAGTCAAAATTAATTGTCAGAAAAAAAATAAATAGTTTATATCCAAATAATAAAAAGCATATATGTAATAAAAAGGTAATAGTAAAATCATATATCAAAGTAATCTATTTGGTATTTTTTTTTCCTTTAGGTCAGTTGAGATTATTTTATAATTTATATATAAAAATGGAATTGATAATATACTTAAAAAAATATATTGCATAATTTTATTATTAGGTTATAATTTTTTAGTTATTATACTTTAATTTTTTCTTTTATGAAATTAAATTATTATGTTCTTTGAGTAGAAAATAATATTATGCTAGATATTTATTTAGATAGATATTATGATAAACTTTTAAGTTTTATCAAAGATTTATCTACTATATGAATTTTAAATAAAGAATTTACTAATTTAATAAATAACCCTAATAATAAATCATTTATTTTGAATCCAGATAATTCTTCTATTATAAATCTTTTATATAAAGAATTATTTCAAAAAGCACCTCAAAATATAGGTAATATAGAATTTTTTATAGATAAATTATCAAATGAAATAAATATATTTTTAACAGAGTGAATAAACTCTTGAAATTTAAGTATGAATAAATGATATTTTATATCTTGAACAAATATAAAATTAACTACAAATGATAATAATCCATATAATAATTTTGATGCTCATCCAGATCATAAGAATACATGATGAGTATTATGATGGGGTTTAAAAACTGAATCTGAATGGATCGATATTTATAATAAAACTTTTGAACTTTTAAAAACTATAGATTCAGGATTTTATTATGAATTAAACAAAATTATAAATAAAATAGTACCATTATGAACAGCTTTTTCAATTCATAACTCAGCTTCATATAAAGAAGCAATATGACATATTTATCTATGATATACTATTGATTCTGATAGTCCTGAAATAAATAATTTAGAAGCAATTATTCATGAATCAAGTCATAATAAATTAAATCTTATAATGCATTTTGATCCAATTATTTTAAATACAAAAGAAGAAAAGTATTATAGTGCTATTAGACCAGATGCAAGACATATTCATTGAGTTTTTATTTGATACCATGCATTTGCACCAACTATGTATATATTAATGAAAGCATATAGAGATTGATATCTTTGAAATGATGATTTTTGGCTTGAAAAAATAGTTTTATATCATATAAAAACTAAATTTTTACAGAAAGTAATAAAAAAATATGCAAAATTAACTAAATTATGAATTGAAATCTCTGAAGAAATTGATTATGTTATCTGTTTGATGGATGAAATTTTAAAAGAATTAAATCCATCAAAAGAAGTTATAAATAGAGCTCGTGAAAAGCAAATAGAACATTTTAAACAAGTAAATTTTAAATATCCTCACTTAGAGTATTAAAATATTTTACAAAAAAATAATAATATGAGATAATTATTTTATAAATATTTATTTCATATTTTTTTTTTATAATGAAAAATATAATAATTTTGGTACTTTCATTTATTTTTTCAGTAAATGTATATGCTGATAATTGAACATCTACTGCTGTTTGGACTGCAAGCAGTGGCCAAGTAAATTGTTGAACAACTTTTTCACATGGTATAACACATTATTGAATACCTAATTCAAATGTGGCTGTGGCATGAGCTTGAGGTGGAACAGTGAATTGTACAACACATTCATATTATTCATCTTCGGATCATAGTGTTGCATTTACATATAATAATTGATGAATAACAGCCTGTCCAGCTTGAGAAATGGTTGTTTCATGGAATTGAACAAATGCAATTACTTGTCGTAAATATGATGATACACCACCTTCAGCATCTGATATAACTTCTAGTATATTAAATTGATGATATTTTAGAGCGAATAATTCTATTCCTATTAATATAACATGAAGTGCAGCTTGAGAATCACCAATAGTTACACTTCAATGACAATTTGAAAATGTAAATAATGAATTAACTCTTAATTCTGCTAAATCTTCAACTTCAGATAATACTCCAGCTACTGCTAATATTTTAGAAACTAATGAAGATATATCAAAAGTAGATAATTATAGAACTGCAAATAATTATAGAAATTATATATATAATATTACAAATATATGTGATGAAGCTTGAAATTGTACAGTTAATCCAACAAGTTTTAATTACAATGTTTATGCTTGATATGTTAATTTATGAAATTCATCTACTTCTTGAAGCGCAAATTTTGTGTGACAAACTGCAGATGCATCTGTAAAAACACTTACTTTAACATTAAATGATACATATAATAATAAAGTAGTTCCAGTTTACCAATCAAATGGTACAACAATTGTAAGAGATATAGATTTTAATTTAAATTATAATAATAGTTTATATTTAAATCAATATAATAAAACTTGAGTTTGAGTTGAAATTTCATGATTTGATGATTCTACATATGCAAATTCAGTAATATGAAATTCTCAAGCTAAAACTACAACAATAAATAATAAAGCAAATAATGATTGAGTATATAATTTAAACTTTAAAGTTTATACTCCGACTTATAGTTCTTCTGCAACAAACTGAAGAGAATTTGTAGATTGAAATTTTAATATCAATGATATTCAATCTAAATTATCAGATAATACTTCTTATGATACATTATATTGAGCACGTGACTTTGAATTTGCTCCACTATATAAAACTGATATTACTTGAAGTATTATAAATAAATGATTTATAGTTGGTACAACTCAAACATGAACATTAGATGTAACTTCTTGAGGTACTAAAAATGTTTATTTAGAATATGGTTACTATGATTGAGCATTAACTGATCCTCATAGACAACATACAAAAATAGATTTAAATTATAAAAAATCATCTTGAGCATCTTGGGATGTTTCAACTGAATGATATACAAATCCAAGTAGTGCTCTATCATTATTTTGAACTTCTTCTAGTAATTTATTTACTAAATTAGTACAAGATGGTACTTTAACTATTGCTGAACAAAATACTTATTTTGCAACTCATATACAAACAACAGTTTGATGAAAAACTACAGTATATAGTTCTGATATTTATTGAATGGATAGATATAATTGAACTCCAAATTGAGATAATACATCTCAAAGATGAATAAAAATTACATGATTAACTCATAGTCAAAATCAAGTTGATTTAGTAACATGACAATCTACATCAGATATTAGTTTATTATGAAATCTTGAAAAATCATATTTACAAAGAGATATAAGAAAAAATTCATATTCACTTATAAAAGAAGTAACTACTAGTAATTGAACTAGAGTTGTTTCTAATGTAAATCAAGTTTCTCCATGAAAAAGATTATGAGATATATTATATTTCGGATGATTAAATTGAGAAAATGTTGAGATAAATATAGCTAATTATAGTTGAGTAAAAACTATATTAGTTCAATGATGAAATGTATATATTAAATCTAATGTATTAGCTTCAAATAAGACTACTGATATATTATGAATAATTGCACTAAAAAATGATAGTACATGAAATTGATGAAATATTTATATTCATCCTGACGTATTAGAAGTAGATGCAGTTATGTATGCAGATAGAGCAATTGTAAGTTATGATTGAACTGAAATTTCTCCAGATAATGGTTGAACATATGAATATTTAAGTAAGCAATTATATATTTATTGAACAGTATTTTCTAATAATACAATTGGTTGATCAGTCCAAAGCCCATATTTATGTCCATTCTACACTACAAGTTGTACATTAGATAATGCACAAAAATATGATATGAACTATTTAAGAAGATGATACGAAACAAAACAATCTTGAAGTTATGCAGATTATCCAGTTATTATAAATTATAACTCTTTAATACAAATAACTCCACCACCATTATTTGAAAAAGAATAATAAAAAAAGAAACCTTAAGGTTTCTTTTTTTTATTAGAAAAATTTAATTTTATCTGCATTAGGATGTTCTCTTAATTTTTCAAGAGTTTTTGCTTCAATTTGTCTTATTCTTTCTCTTGTAACTCAAAATTCTTTACCAACTTCTTCAAGGGTATGTACATCTCAACCATCTAAACCAAATCTCATTATGATAATTTTTCTTTCTCTAGGAGTAAGAAAATCAAGCATTTCATATAAATTATCTTTTAATAAATTCATATTTGTTTGAGCATCTGGAGTTGGGTTTTTATCATCTTCAATAAAATCTCAAAGACTAGTATCTTCTTCAGATCAAACAGGAGAGTCAAGAGATAATATATCTTGAGAAATTCTCATTATTTGTCTTACTTTTCTTATATCCATATCTAGCTCTGTTGCTAGTTCTTCCATAAGAGGTTCTCTTGTAAGTTCTTGAGTAAGTCTTCTGTATGTATGAGTAAATTTATTTATAGTTTCAATCATATGAACTGGAACTCTAATAGTTCTTGCTTGGTCAGCAATTGCTCTAGTTACTCATTGTCTAATCCACCAAGTAGCATAAGTAGAAAATTTAAATCATTTATCTGGATCAAATTTATCAACAGCTCTAAATAATCATACATTTCATTCTTGAATTAAATCTAATAACCCAAGACCTCTTCACATATATTTTTTTGCTATTGAAACTACAAGTCTTAAGTTTGCTGCAGCTAGTTTTTTTCTAGCTTCCATACTTCAAGCTCTTATTTGTTTACCTAAGTCTATTTCTTCTTCACTAGACAATAATTCAACTCTACCTATTTCATTTAAGTACATTCTAATCGAATCATCACTTATTTCAGATAATGAAATATTTGATTTATCTTTTTTCTTTTTTTCATCAGTTGAAAATAGGTTATCTTTATCCATATTATCAACTATATCAACTTCTAGTTGTAGAAATCTAGTATAAATTTCATCTAGTAAATCAATGTCATCTTCAGCATTTGGTATTGCTGCCATTATTTCATCTTGAGTAACACTACCTTCTTTTTTACCTTTTTTCATTAATTCAATAATTTCATCAGGCATTCATTCAAGTAATTTTTCAGGAACAGTTACATCAATAAATTCATTTAATCATTTTCAAACTCTTCTTTTATCTTCACTTCTGTCTTTTGGTAGTTTACTTAATCATTTTTCTTTTTGAAGTGCTAATGCAACATCTTCAAAATCATCATCAATATCTAAATCTTGTAATTCTTCTAAATCTTCAGGAGTAGGTTCACTAAAAACTTCATCATCCTCAAAACCAAAATCATCTTCAAAATCATCAGCTATATCACTTTCTTCATCATCTTCATCAAAATCATCTCTAGATTTTGATTTTTTAGGCATAAAATCATCATCTTTTATTTTATTTTTAACAGGTGAAGTTTTTTCATTTTTTATTTCTTCTTTTTTTACTTCATCTATTTCTTTTTTTGGTTTTTCTTTTTTTGTGTTATTAAAATCGTTAATTTCTTCATCTGTTATTCAAACTTCTTTCAAAATATCTAAATCTAAATCATCAAGAGATATTTCTTCAGCTATATTATTTTTTACTTTTTTATTATCTTTTTTAGCTATCATTGAGCTTTTTTATTAGTAAATATAAATAAGAATACACAACTATAATACAAAAAATTCCTTCTTATTATTCTATTGTAGAAGGAGCAAAAAAGTATTATATCAATTTTTTTCATCTTTTTAAAGAAGGATACTTCTTTTCGCGATTTATTATATAAAAAAAAGCCAAATAATCAAATTTATTTTATTTGGGCTTTTTTTGCTTTTGCTACAAGCATTGTATACTTTAATAATGCTTCATTATCTCAAGAATTCATTAAATTTTTTAATTTTTGAACTTCATTTTTATATATTTCTCTATTCAATCAATCAACTACTTTTTTTAGCTCATCTTCAATATGATTTGAATTAGAAGTAGTATTATCACTTTCTATTTTTAAAGAAATAGCTTTATATTTTTCCTTTTTTGATAATTCCAAACTATCTAGATAATAGATTCATTTTTCGAAAAATCATTCTAAATCTTTTCATAATCATTCATTAAAAATGAGATTTTTTTTGATATATTCAATATTTTTTTCATCCATTATACAATATCAAATTGCAAGTTCACTAGAAGTTAGAGTTTGTTTCATTTCTAGATTTTTATTTTTTGATTCATGATTTGTGAATCTTATTTTGTTAAATGCATCATAAACTATATTTGAGTTTATGTTTAACAAATTTGAAATTTCTTTTAGATAAAAATCTTTTTCTATATTATCAGAATAACTTTTTACTATATCAAGTAATTCACTTAGTAGTTTTTTCTTTTCTTCAATGCTATTTGTATCAAAATTTGATTTTTTTATATAGTATCAAATAGGAGTTAGAGCATTTGTAATAAAGTCAGTAAAATCTTTTCAAGAACTTATTATTTCATCTGGATCTTTTCATCCTGAAAGTAAAATGATTTTTACTTCAAAACCTTCATTTTTCATTTTCTCTAAACTAAGTTTAGTTGCTTTTTCTCAAGCAGAATCTCAATCGAAACAAAGATATATTTTTTTTGTTAATCTTTTTAATAATACTAAATGTTTTTCTGTTAATGCTGTTCCAGAAACTGCAACTACATTTGTAAAACCTCATCTATTTAGCGCAATAGCATCCATATATCATTCAGTGATTATTGCGTAGTCAAGTTTAGTTATAGAATTTCTAGCATTAAATAAATTGTATAATATATTTGATTTATCATATATATCAGATGCTGGAGAATTTAAGTATTTAGGTTCTCAAGAACCATGTATTCTTCATGCAAATGCTACAAAATCTCATCTACCATTTTGAACAGGGAATATAATTCTATTTATAAATTTATCTTTTTTAGTTTTTATATCTATAAAAATATGAGAATCAAAAATTTGTTCATCATCATATCATTTTCATTTAAGATAATTATACAATTCTACTCATGAATCACTATATCATATAGAAAAATCTCTTATTATATCATCATTTAGTCATCTATCAAATAAGTATTTTTTAATTTCAGGATAATTTTTTAATGCATTTTTATAATAATTACTAGCATCTTTATAAAGAGAATACATACTCTTTTTTTCTTCAAATTTTTCTTTATTGAAATTTGTATTAACTTTTATTCAAGTATAGTTTCAAAGTATTTCAAGAGCATCTCTAAATTCACAATTTTCTATATCCATTACAAATTTTATAGGACCTCATCATTTGTGACAACCAAAACAATAAGCTATTTGTTTTGCTGGACTTACCATAAAACTAGGGGTTTTTTCATTGTGACCAGGAAAAGGACAATTACATTTGTAATTTGCCCCAGATTTTTTTAGACTAGCATATTTAGAAACCAAATCTACTATATCTATCGCTGATTCTAAATCTTCACTTATTCCCATTTTTATAATATTTATTTAAGAAATTCTTTTTTATATTCTAAATTATTTGTTTTAAATGTAAAGAAAAAAACTGATTTTAATCAGTTTTTCTTTTTTCAAAAAATTTTATTTTTAAATTCATTCCAAGTTTTCTTAAATATATATCTTCAACAGCTCATCTGTTATATATTTTTCATCATCTTATAATTGTTTCTTGTTTATGATCAATTACTTCATGTCAAAGTAGTCTCATATTATCTTGGCTTCTTCCAGAATAATATTTTATTACATTATTTCCGTCATATTGGATAAAAAATTTATCTCATCTTCTATATGTTGTTTCAACATTTAACCAAGAATTAACTCTATGGTTATTTATTTTAGCAAAATCTACTTTTACAGCATAAAAGTTGTTTCATAGATATTCAAAACTATCATTTCACATAAATCTATAATCTCATATATTTCCTTCAATAATTTGAAAATCTCTAGGTCCCATATCTTCAATTTCTTCTCTCAAATTTACAGCTTCATTTCTAAGTGCTGCAATTTGGTATAAATCATCATTACTTAATTTTTCAGGATTATTTTTAAGTAGATAATCTAAAAAAATTCTGAAATTTATATTATCTCAGTTTGCTTTTACTACTTCAAGTAATCATTTATCAGTTCATTCTTCAAATGATTTTTGTAAATATGCTCATAGAAATCTATCATATTTAGATTTCATTTCTCTAATAGTACTACTTTTATTTACAATTTCTCATTGTTCTCTATAAAAATCTGGAATATCAGAAGCCATATGTTTTAATTATTATTAATTATTAAGTATATTTTACCATAAAATTTTTATATTTTCAAAATTACACTATAATAAAAAAAATTAATCTTAAAATATGAAAAAATGTTTATAGTTATTGATTGACTTGATGGTTCTGGAAAATGAACACAAGTAAAATTACTTGAAGAAAATCTAAAAAAACTTGGGAAAAAAGTAAAAGTTTTAGATTATCCAAGATATTGAGAAAAATCAGCTTTTTTTGTAGAAAAATACTTAAATTGATGATATGGAAAAAATATAACTGCTAAACAAGCTAGTATTTTTTATGCACTTGATAGATTTGATGATAGTTTTAATTTGGAAGAGGATTTTACTAGTTATGATTATGTAATTAGTAATAGATATGTTTCTGCAAATATGATTCATCAAACTTGAAAAATATCTTCTGAAAGTGATAGAAATGAATTTTTAGAATGGCTTTATGATTTAGAGTTTAATATATTTGGAATTAGAAAGCCAGATAAAGTTATTTTCTTAAATGTAACTCCAGAAACTAGCCAAAAATTAGTTCTTAAAAAAAGTGATAGAGAATATTTAAAAGATGGAAAAAAAATGGACCTTCATGAAGAAGATAAAAATCATCTTACAAATGCTTATAATGCAGCAATGCAAGTAGTAAAAAAGTATGATTGGACAAAGATAGATTGTGAAAAGGAAGGTGAAATGAGAAGTATAGAAGAAATAAATAATGAAATATTAAAACATATTTTGTAAAAAGCTCTCCGCTAATTTACAGTAAATGAATCAAACAACAAAACAAAAAGGTGATGAAGGTGAACTTATAGCTATAAAATATCTTCAAAAAAATAATTATCATATAAAAGATACAAATTTCAAATTTGGTAGATTTTGAGAGGTTGATATTATTGCTTTTAAAGATTGAATAACTATTTTTTTAGAAGTAAAATATAGACATAGTATCAAATTTTGAACACCAGAAGAATCAATTACTAAGTTTAAACTTTTTAGATTTAGAAAAACAATTGAGTATTATGTCGTGAAAAATCATCTTAATTTTGAAAAAATAAGATTTGATGTAATTACAATTTTGAAACAAGAAAAAAGTTATAAACTAACACATTATAAAAATTTAGAAATATAAAATGAGTGAAAAATACAAAGAAATAAATGCATATATACAAAAAGTAGAGGATAGTGAAAAAATAATAGACAAGGAAAATGAAGCTTTTGAAAAAAAATGACTTTGGTGAAAATATTTTTGAAATGAAAATGATATAGTAGTTGAAATATGAACTGGACTTTGAAATTTTTTTTCAGGAGAAGTTGCTAAAAATCCACAAAATAATTTTATTTGATTTGAAATAAGATATAAAAGACTCTTTGTTACAGCCGAAAAAACTCTATCAAAATGATGAAATAATTTTGTTTTGGTTAAAACTATGGCTCAAAATATAGACAAGATTTTTGAAAAAAATGAAGTAAGCTTAACTTATATTTTTTTCCCAGACCCTTGGGATAAAAAAGATAGACAAAGAAAAAATAGGCTTTGGAGCGATAAATTTGCGAGTGATTTATATGATGTAACAAAAAAAGATTGAAAAGTAATTTTTAAAACTGATCATCTTTGATATTTTGAGGATTCTCTAGAATTAATAAATAAATTTTGAAAATGGAATATAGAAAAATTATCATATGATTATGAAAATGAAATAGAAAGTTTTGATAAAAAAAATCTAACAGAATTTGAGAGTATATTTAGGGAACATAAGTTAAAAATAAATTATTTAGAACTGAAAAAAAAGTAAAAACAATATTGTTTTTACTTTTTTTTCTTGCATTTTTTTATTTATATATAAAATATAGTTACTATATAAAGTATAGTAAAAGATAAAAGCAAAAATATTATATATATAAATAAATATAAATATGTCAGAATTATTAAAAAATATGAATTGGAGATATGCAACAAAAGATTTTGATGCAAATAAAAAGGTAAGTGAAAGTGATTTAGAAGAAATATTGGAAGTATTTAGATTGACTCCATCTAGTTTTTGACTTGAACCATGGAAAGTAATAGTAGTTGAAAATCCTGAAATAAGAGAGAAATTACAAGCTCATAGTTGGAATCAAAGTCAAATAACAAAGGCATCACATTTACTTGTTTTTTCTAGAGTAAAAAATATAGATGATAATTATATAGATGCTTATTTTGATAAAAGTGTAAAAATAACTTGAGCTACAAGAGAACAATTAGCCTGATATGAAGGTATGATGAAATGAAATTTTTCAAATATGAATGATGATTCAAAATCTAGATGGGCAAGAGATCAAGTATTTTTAGCGCTTTGAAATGTTATGCATTTTTTAGCTCAAAAACAAATTGATTCATGTGCAATTTGAGGTTTTGATCCATCAAAATATGATGAGATTTTGGAACTTGATAAATTAGGATTGGCTTCTGTTGTTGTTTTACCAATTTGATATAGAAGTATTGATGATAAATATTCATCTAAACCAAAAGTTAGATTTAGTAAAGATGAAGTAGTAATAAAAATATAGTGTTTTAAAAAATATATGATAAAATAATTTAGTAAAAATTAGACATATAAAAAAATATAAATGAACTTTTTTGATATAAATTCAGTTGCTATTATTTGAGCATCAGAAGTAGAATGAAAAATTTGAAATACTCTTTTAAAAAACTTATTAATTTTTTCTTGAAATAAATATTGAGTAAATCCAAAATGAGGTAATTTTAAAGAAATAGATTTTTATAAATCTATTTCGCTATTACCTGAAATTGTTGATATTGCTGTTTTTTGTATTCCTTGAAATTTAGTAGAAGATTCTCTTTTAGAGGCTGCTAAATTTTGAATTAAAAGAGTTATAATAATTTCAGCATGATTTAAAGAAATTTGAAATTTAGAATGAGAGAATAAACTGAGAAGTATAGCAGAGTATTATAATATATCTCTTCTTTGACCAAATTGTTTAGGTTATTTTGATGTGTTCAAAAGCTTAAATTTAAGTTTTTGAACAAGAGAAGTAAATACTTGAAATATCTGAGTTGTATCTCAAAGCTGAGCTATGGCTGTGGCATTAACAGATTGGGCAAATAAAAATAATTTGTGATTTTCAAAAATTATTTCTATGTGAAATAAAGCTTGAATTGATGAAGTAGATTTTTTACTTGAGCTAGAGAAAGATGATAAAACAAAAGTTATAGCTTTGTATTTAGAAAGTTTAGAAAGAGGAGAATTATTTTATGAAATTGCAAAAAGAGTTTCTAAAACTAAACCAATAGTCTTAATTAAATCATGAATTTCTAGTTTATGAGAAAAGGCTGCTAGTTCACATACTTGAGCATTATCATCTGATAAAAAAATTCTTGAGACGGCTTTTTTACATAGTAATATACATTTTACAAATTCACTAGAAGATTTTTTTTCTATGGTTGAAATATTTTCAAAAGTAGATTACAAAAATATCCCTGAAGAGTTAGCAATTATTACAAATGCATGATGACCTTGAGTAGTTTCAACAGATCATTGTGACTTTAATTGAGTTATTTTAAGTCAATTTAATGATGAAGAAAAAGAAATTTTAAAAGTTTGATTATCAAGCTCATCTAGTGTTTCAAATCCTATAGATATTATTTGAGATGCAACTTCAAAAACTTATGAACAAATACTTAACAATTTATCAAAAATTGACAAGGTGAATTCCGGAGGAAGAGAGAGCACCCTGGGGTGTAAAAACAGAGCTATTTTATTACTTCTTACAGCACAAAGTGTTACTGATGTAGAAAATATAGCAAATGTGATTTCAAATTATAAAAATACACATAATGATAAATTGATATTTGTATCTTTTATGTGATGAAATTTAGTTTCTGAGGGAAAACAAATTTTGAAAAATAATTTAGTTTTGCATTATGATTTTCCTGAAAAAGCTATTTTTCTATATTCTAAATTATTGAATCAAAAAAAATGGGAATCAAAAAAAATAGAGGATAAAATAACTTTTTTATTACCAGAAAATATTTTTGATTTGAAAAATAAGTTAGAAAAAGAAGAAAAATTTTGTAGTAATGATTTAACTTGAGAAATATTATCTAGTTTTGATATTAATTATTCAAAAGAAATTTTGGTAACTAATAAAGCAGAAATAGAAATCGCTTATAAAAATATAAATTCAAAATTATTAGCACTTAGAATTAGTTCTCCAGATATTCCTCATAAGAGTGATGTATGATGAGTTATGTTAAATGTATCATCATTTGAAGATGCAATAACTTCTTATGAAAAAATCCTTGAAAATATAAAAATTAATTGTAGAGAAGCAATTATATCTTGAGTTACATTTTCAAAAATGATAACAAAAAAGAAAAATACTCAAGAAATATTTGTTTGATTTAAAAGAGATAAGAGCTTTTGAAATATAATTATGGTTTGATTATGATGAATATATGTAAATGTATTTGAAGATGTGAGTATGAGAGTTTGAATTGTATCAAAAGATGAAATTATGATTATGTTAAAAGAACTTGTTTCTTTTCCAATATTATCTTGAGTTAGATGACAAACTTGAATAGATTTTGATAAATTAATTGATATAGTTTATAAACTACAATTTATATTCAAAGAATTTAAATCTATAAGTGAAATCGATATTAATCCTATATTTTGTGATGATGAAGAATCTATAGTAATTGACGCAAAATTTTATTTGTAAAATTGAAAAATGAAAAAAAATATAATAAAAGAAATTCCAGGTTTATTTCATATTGTTCCATTAGAAAGACTAAGACATACTAATAAAGTAGATTTTGATATAATTCCTGTTTTTGATTGATTAAATTGAATGGATATGGTTACACATTTCCCATGAGCAACTTCTCCTTGAATTGTATGAGATAAAGCAAATTTATGGTATATGCATAATTGACAAGAAGATAATTTATTAACTATTTCTTGAAATAGATTTGTAGAATTATATACAAAAGAACATTGAAAAATAGAGAAATTTGAAATTTCAAAAGATTGTATTAAGTGGAATGATGAAGTTGTTTTAGATGGTCATTGAATACTTGGTTGGCCACCAAAAGTATTTCATAGAAATTATTCTCCTGAAGGTTCTATTTCTATAAATCTTGCTGTAAGAAATGAAAAATTTGATATAGATACAGAATTTAATATCTATGACTTAGATACAAATACAGGTGAATATAAAGTAGAAAGAATTTGAAAATTGGATCAAAATTTAAATTAATAATTTAAAAAAATATGACAAATAATAATCCATTTCTTAATGCACAAAAACAATTAAAAGGTGCAATTGAGATATTAAATAATCCATTATATACTTCAAAATTAGAAGTTATCTCAAATCCAAAAAGAATTCTTGAAATAAGTATTCCAGTAAAAATGGATAATTGAGAAATAAAAGTTTTTACAGGTTTCAGAAGTCAACATAATGATGCTCGTGGTCCATTTAAAGGTGGTATTAGGTTTCATCCTGATGTAACTAGAGATGAAGTAAAAGCATTGTCTGTATGGATGAGTTTTAAATGTAGTGTTGTTGATATTCCACTTTGAGGTTGAAAAGGTTGAGTAATTGTTGATCCAAAAGTTTTATCAATTACAGAACTTGAAAGATTATCAAGATGATATGTTAGAGAATTATATAAATATATAGGACCAGAAGTAGATGTGCCAGCACCAGATGTAAATACTACTCCACAAATTATGGCTTGGATGATGGATGAATATTCAAAACTTGTTTGAGTTTATTCACCATGAAGTTTTACAGGTAAACCATTAACAAGTGGTGGTTCAAAATGAAGAGGTAGATCAACAGCACAATGATGAGCTTATGTATTACAAAAATACTTAGAACTTATTTGAGATGAATTAAATTGAAAAAGTTTTATAGTTCAATGAGCATGAAATGCATGATTAACTTTTGCTGAAATATTAACTGATTTATGAGCAAAACTTATTTGAATTTCTGATTCAAAATGATGAATCTATAATAAAAAATGACTTAATTTAAAAGAAATTATTTCTTTAAAAAATGATAGAAAATCTGTTGTTGATTATAGTGATGGTGAAAAAGTATCAAATGAAAAAATACTTGAATTAGCTTGTGATATACTTGTTCCAGCAGCACTTGAAAATCAAATAGTTGCTGAAAATGCTAATAATATTACTGCAAAACTTATTTTAGAACTTGCTAATTGACCTGTTGTTCCAGAAGCTGATACAATATTATTTAGTAAAAATATAGCTGTTATTCCAGATATTTTAGCTAATTCATGATGAGTTATGGTTTCATATTTTGAACAAGTTCAAAATAATACAAATTTTTATTGGGATGAAGAAGAAGTTGATAGTAAATTAAAAACTAAAATTCAAAAAGCAACTGTTGATGTATTTAATAAAGCAAAAGAACATAAAGTTCCTCTTAGAACTGGAGCTTATGTTATATCTGCAAAAAGAATACTAGATGCTATGAATGATAGATATGAAAATATATAAAAAAAACACCATTTATGGTGTTTTTTTATACTTAAATTTCATTTATTTGATATTTTCAATATATTATATCTGATTTAAAATTTAATATTAAAAAATAATGAGTTCAAACGAGACTGTAATAAGTTTTAAAAACGTAGATTTTCACTATGATTTTAGAAAACCTATTTTAGAAGAAGTTAGTTTCAACGTAAGAAAAGGTAGTAAAATAACTATAATGTGACAAAATTGAGCAGGTAAGTCAACTATTTTTAAACTTATAAATTGAGGTTTAGAAAAAAAAGTATGAGTAATAAATATAGATAAAAACTTAACTATAGCTACTTGATATCAAGTAGTTTTACCTGAAGATAAAGAGCTAACAGTTCAAGCATTTTTTAGAAAATATTTTCCTGATCAAAGTGTTTTCAATATTGATAAACAAATATCAGAAATACTTGATGTAGTTAATTTAAAAGCACCACTTGATAAAAAAATAAGTGCTTTTTCAGGATGACAACAAGCTAGACTTTTACTTGCTTGAGCATTAATTCAAAATCCAGACATATTATTACTTGATGAACCAACTAATAATTTGGATAAAGATGGTATTTGGCATTTAACTGAATTTTTACAAAATTATAAAAAAACAGTACTTGTTATTTCCCATGATGCTGAATTTTTGAATAGTTTTTCAGATTGAGTATTGTATCTTGATGTATTTACAAAAAAAGTAGAACAATATGTTTGAAATTATCATGATGTAGTTGAACAAATAAAAGTAAAAATAGAAAAAGAAAACATGGCAAATGCTCGTCTTGCAAAAGAGGCACAAGCAAAAAAAGAACAAGCTGAAAAATTTGCACACAAATGAGGTAAACTTAGACTTGTAGCAAAAAAAATGAGAGAAGCAGCAGATGAAATGGAAGATGATATTGTTGATTCTAGAAGAGAAGATAAAACTATAAAAAGTTTTAAAATTCCACTTCAAGAAGATATTGGTTGAGTTTTACTTGACCTTCATAGTGTTCATATTATTAGACATGATGAAGTTGTTGTAAAAGATATAGATGTTCAATTAAGAAAAGATGATCATTTACTTTTAAGTTGACCAAATGGAATTTGAAAATCAACTTTACTTGAAAAAATAGTAAATGGTGATGAATCTGGATGTACATTAACTTCATGAGTAAAAATAGGTTACTATAGACAAGATTTTTCAAATCTAGATTTTGATCAAACAGTATATGATTGTTTGAGACAAACAGCTCCTGAAGAAATAGGAGAGCAAGAACTTAGAAAAACAGCAGCATGATTTCTTATAACTTGAGAATTAATGAAAACTAGAATTTGAGATTTATCAGAATGACAAAAATGACTTGTTGCATTTTGTAGACTTGTATTTTTGAAACCATGAGTTTTGATTCTTGATGAACCTACAAATCATATAAATTTTAGACATATTCCAATTATAGCTGAAGCTCTTGATGCTTTTGAATGAGGTATGATACTTGTATCACACGTTGATGAATTTGTATGGCAAATAAGAATAGATCAATATCTTGATTTAGAATAAAAATAAAAATCCCTTTTTAGGGATTTTTATTTTGTACAAATAATAATAATTCAATCTTTTTCATCATAAATTATTTCTAATTTAAAATATTTTTTAAATTCTGTTAATAGTTTTTCATCCTTTTCATAATCACTGTAAATTATTTTTCAGCCAGATTTAAGTATTCTATTTAGTTCTTTTATAGCATCTTCTATATCAATAGTTTCTTTTGATAATACATAATTACAAAATACATAATCTTGACTATTGTTTTCTATTCATACTATCTTTTCAGCATATGAAGGATTTCTTTCTACATTTGGAAAATTTTCTTTTGTATAATTTATCCACCATTTCATTTCTTCTAGAACTTTTTTTGATTCAATAGAATTTGGAGTTTCTTTAGGCACATTAGGATTACTTTTTACTAAATCCTCTCTAGCATTAATTAATCTTACTTGTTCTATAATGTTTTTATTTAAAATATCATTAATATTTTTTTCTAAAAATATAGGATCAACTATAGTTATATTATTTGCATAATTTACAATATTTTTTGCTAATCATCAAAATCATCATCATAAATCAACTACATTTTTTCACTTAAATTCTTTTGAGTTTATTCACAAAAAATCTAGTAATCATTTTATTGATTTAGATGGAGCTCTCTGAGAAGAATTTTTAATTTTTTCTTGTTTTTCTTCAAGGGAAGTTACTTTTTCAATTCAAATTTTAGTTCAGTTTATATGATTTTCTACATTAGGATTATTTTGTTCTAAATTAGTTTTTCATAATTTTCTTTCTTGAGCTTCTATATTTGCTTGAATTAGAGCAGGATGTATCCAACTAGGCAAGTTATTCATAAATTTATAATTAAATTTTATCATTTTTATTATAACATAAAAAATATATTAAATATATCAAATACTATTGACAATATAAATATATTATATATAGTATATTTACGCATTTTCAGGAAGGAGGCGAAATGTGGACCAATGGAGTATGTTTTTGCATTCACCAGATTTCCTGATTTTTTCTGTATTTGTGTTGTTTATGATTCTTTACCTTGTTTTCAAGGTGATTGATGTTGTAAACAATACGAAAAAAAGAAAGAGTTTGGAAAGAATCGTCAATTTTTTTGTTTCAGAAGGAGATATCACCATGAAAAACTTGTTTGCTCAAGCTGTTGCCGGGGTCGATGCAGCTCATGCTGCTCAACCGATTTCTGGCAATGAACAGGAACTTTCGGCACTTTTTGCCAAGGTTTATCAGCGCTCAGAACAGCAAGGCTTCGGTCTGGCTCAACTGATGTCGGCAGCTAGCTTTGTCAAAGCTGCCAATAAACAGCAAGGTGAAATCAATGAAATCATCGATGCTGTCAAAGCTGAACTCAATTCGGCAAGTTGCCGTTTTGACAACGAAACCAAGCAGTTTCTTCAGAATGCCCTTGCAAAAGGGCCTGATGAATTCGTCAAGGTTTTGCAGCAAGTCGCAGCTCAACAAACTGAAGCG
>CALMJA010000082.1 GCA_937864295.1 uncultured Candidatus Altimarinota bacterium
TCCAAATCTACTTTCAAGTCCTGAATGAGTTTTAACAAAAAGACAAAAAGAATTAGGAGTTGTATGTATAGATATAGGTTCATCAACTACTTGAGTTACAGTTTATGAAAATTGAGTATTAAGTTTTTCAACGGTTATACCTTTTTGAGGAGACAATGTTACAAATGATATAGCTTTGGGTCTTAGAACTTCAACTGCTATGGCAGAAAAAATCAAATTAGAATATGCAGAATTAGATTTAGAAAATAGAGATTCTTTTAAAGATAGTGAGTTTGACTTAGAAGAATTAAATATGTGAGAAGAATGAGGTGTTTCTAGAGAATATCTTTCAAAAATAGTAACTGCAAGATATGAAGAAATATTTCAATTTATTAGAGATGAACTTAAAAAAATAGGGAAAGATGGTATGTTACCAGAATGAGCTGTTTGTGTTTGAGGAGGTTCTAAAATGAAAGGTTTTGTAGATTTAGCAAAAAAATCTCTTAGATTACCAGTTTTCATTTGATTACCATTTTCTAAAGATGAATTAGTAGATGCATCAATTTCAGATCCTGTATTTTCTGCAGTAATTTGAACTATGATTTTTTCAAATATGTATGGTAACAATTGACCTTTATTTTCTATTAATTTTAACTCTATATTAGAGAGTATAAAAAAATTATGGAAAAAAATATTACCTTAATTAAAAATTTAAACTTTATTTATATATAACAAAATTATGATTAATAGAAGAGAAGATAAATTAAAAAATTTATTAGGAGGGAACATGTGAGATAGTTTATCAGGACCTCAAGAAGTAAAATTAAATGGTGGAATTTCACCAGTTGCAAGAATTAAAGTAGTTTGAGTTGGGTGAGCATGACAAAATGCAGTAAATAGAATGATTGAAGGTGGATTAGAATGAGTAGAATTTGTTTCAATAAATACAGATACTCAAGCTTTATACAATTCTTTAGCTCCAAAAAAATTAAATATCTGAAAAATTATAACTCATTGATTATGAGCAGGTGCTAATCCAGAAATTGGTAAAAAAGCTGCTGAAGAATCAAGAGAAGAAATTAAAAATGCACTAGATGGTGCGGATATGGTATTTATTACTTGTGGTCTTGGTGGTGGTACTGGTACTTGAGCTGCTCCAGTTGTTGCTGAAGTTGCAAAAGAATTAGGTGCTTTAACAGTTTGAATTGTTACAAAACCATTTTCTTTTGAAGGTCAAAACAGAATGAGTAAATCTTTAGATTGATACTCTGCTTTAAAAGAAAAAGTAGATACTCTTATTACTATACCAAATGATAGAATTTTAACTATTATTGATAAAAAAACTCCTCTTTTAGATGCTTTTGGAATCGTTGATGAAATTTTAAATCAATGAGTACAATGAGTTTCTGATTTAATTACTCAACCAGGTTTAATTAACGTAGACTTTGCCGATGTAACTTCTGTTATGAAAAATGCAGGTTCTGCACTTATGGGTATTGGTTACGGTAGTGGTGAAAATAGAGCTACTGAAGCTGCTAGATCAGCTATTGATTCACCTCTTCTTGAATTATCAATTGCTTGAGCAAAATGATTATTATTCAACATAACTTGAGGAACTGATTTATCAATGTACGAAGTTGATGAAGCTGCTAGAATAATTACTGAAACTGTTGATCCAGATGCAAATATTATTTTTGGTGCTACTATTAATGAAGAATATAATGGTGAATTAAAAATAACTGTTGTTGCTACTTGATTTGATGAAGATTCAAATAATCAATTTGCTTGAGAATCTAGAATGACTGCAAAAGCTAATCCTTTTGGTAGAAA
>CALMJA010000083.1 GCA_937864295.1 uncultured Candidatus Altimarinota bacterium
GCAGTAGTTGGTATGAAAATATGAGATAAAAAATCAGTTACTTTAGAGCCAAAAGATGCATATGGTGAAAGAGATGAAGATAACATTGAAGTTATACCTAAAGAAGAATTAAAAGTTTTTGAAGATGCTGGTTTTAAATTGGAAAAAGGTACTATTTTACCTACTCAAGTTTGAAATATAGAAATAATAGATGCAGATGATACTACTATAACTATAGATGCAAATCATGCTATGGCTGGTAAAACTCTTAATTTTGAAATAGAAATAATCGATATAAAATAAAAAAATCCTTATAAAATTCAGGATTTTTTTATTTTATATAATATCGTTAACTATAATTTCTTTGAAAGTTACTTTATTTCTTCAAGATGCTTTTGATAAATATAATCAATCATCAGCTCTTTTAACTATAGTTGTTTTATCATCAATATAATCTAGAGTAGATAATCATATACTTACTGTAATGCTTTCTTGAGTTATTTCATCTTCACAATGGCAATCATGCCCTTCTTCTCAATCATTACATTTACATCAATAAGATTTTATTTTTTTATTTACTAATCAAACTAGAGTTTTTTCTATTTCTTTTCTAAGTTTTTCTAGTTTTTTTAAATAGGCTTGTTTATTTCATCATTTCATTAAAATCAAAAATTCTTCTCATCACCATCTACATATTTTATCTTCTTCTCTAAAGAATTCTCTAAATAAT
The DNA here is from genome assembly GCA_937864295.1 of uncultured Candidatus Altimarinota bacterium. Lineage (GTDB taxonomy): Bacteria > Patescibacteriota > Gracilibacteria > BD1-5 > UBA6164 > JABWCI01. The sequence goes on from CALMJA010000083.1 coordinate 710, forward strand.
ATAGATATTTCTTCTAAAACTACATCTCAAGTATTATGTCAATAAGTATCATTTATAATTTTAAAAAAATCTATATCTATCATTATTACTCAATAATTTTCTCAATTTCTTCTTTTGTTTGCTATTGCATCATCAAGATAAAGTTCCATAGATCTTCTATTGAATAATCAAGTTAGATGATCTCTAGTACTATCTTTTTTTAATTCAAGGTTTTGTTTATGTTTATTTAATCTTTCATATCTTAAATGAATTGAATTTACTTGGTGAGCAATTTTTTCTATATATGTACCAATAACAAAATTTTCTATAGTATAAGTTTTTATTAATTCATCTCATATTTTCATTGCAATAGGCAATAGAGGCTTATCCTTTATTTCTATAGGGTCATGTCAAAGTATTTCTACAGTTTTTTCTAGTATATATTTAGCTAGTATAATAGTATCTTTGTTTATTACTTTATTTTTAGTAATTCATTCAATTTCATTTCATTGAGCTAAACTTAATAATTGTCATATATTTTTTATACGTGCAAAACATAAAATATTTTGAGGATTTATACTCAGTACTTCATTGCTTGATATGAGTTCTTTTAGTGATGTTTTTTTATGCATAAAATATATGTGTATATTCTTTAATATAAATTTAATATGACAATATTTATATCTTAATAATATTAAATGTCAAGTATTTTATTTTTTTATCCACATTGCATCTCAAAAAGAAAAAAATCTAAATTTATTTTTTATAGCATAAATATAAGCATTTTTAATGTTTTCTTTTCATCATAAACTAGAAATAAGCATTAAAAGAGTTGATTTAGGTAGATGAAAATTTGTTATTAATTCATTTATAAATTTCCATTTATATCATGGGTAAATAAAAATAGATGTTTCTTTATTTCAGTAGTCAAGTATTCCATTTTCATCACTAAAACTTTCTAAAACTCTTACACAAGTTGTTCAAACAGCTATTATATTTTTTCAATTTTTTTTGTATTCATTTAGTCTTTCTGCAACTTCTTTTTGTATTTCTATATATTCACTATGCATATAATGATTTGTTATATCATCTGTTTCTACTGGTTTAAAAGTACCAACTCAAACATGAAGTAGTACTTTTTCTATTTTTACTCATAAATTTATTAATTTTTCCAAAAGTTCATTAGTGAAATGTAATCAAGCAGTAGGGCTAGCTGCACTTCAATGATGTTTTGCATAAACTGTTTGATATCTCTCATTGTTTTCTAATTTTTTTGTAATATATGGAGGAAGAGGTAATTCTCAAAGAGATTCAATTATTTGTAAAAAATCAAAAGAGGATTTATCAAATTTTATAAATCTTCACATATCACTTATTTTTTCGATAAATCAGTTTAAAACAAGAACTCATTTCTCATCAAAAAATCTAATATTTCTTCAAATTTTTAGATTTTTCCCTGGATAACCAAGACATTCCCAAGTATCTAAACTTATTTGTTTGTGTAAAAAAATTTCTACTTTTTTTATTTGTTTATTTCAGTTTGGAAATATATCTATTTCTCCAAAAAGTCTAGCATTTATGGTACGAGTTTCATTTAATACAAGTACATCATTTTCTCATAGATAATTTGCTATTTCAAAAAATTTGGTTTCACTTATATTTCAATTTTTATCCATTATTAAAAGTCTAGAGTTATCTCTAGGTTCTATTGGAGTTTGAGCAATTAATTCTTCAGGTAGATTATAGTCAAAGTCAGATATTTTCATTTATATTAATTAATTTTATTTTTTGAATTATAAAAAAAAGAGTTGTTTAATCAACTCTTATTTTTTTGATAAATATTCTTTAAAATCTTTATCTTCAATTAATTTCCATATAGTTAAATCTCTTTCTCCCCAGTCTCAAGCATTGAAAGTAGTTTTTAATTTTGGATAGTCTTTAACTATTTTTATAGCATGTTTTAAACTATCTTTTACTTCTTGACTAAGTTCTTCATAATCTGATTTATCGACTTCATATCAATTTAGAGAGCTGCCTTCTCAGATAGCTTTTTTTAATAATAAATCAATATCAGTAGAGTTTTTGATATCTTCAATTTTTATTCTTTTAAAATCACTATAATCTCAATTATCAAGAGTATCAGTTAATCATTCAATATTTTTTCATTTTAGAAGACTTAAAGCATTTTCTTTTACATTTGATTCAACACTTTCAGTAGCCTCAGTTGCTTTATCAGCTTCTTTTTTATCTCAAGGAGTTTTAGGTTCTTGTAATTTTTTATATTCTTGAATTCAAGCATTAATTATTTTTTTGAATTCTTCATTTGTTAATTTTTTGTCACTAGCATTATCTCATAAATCAAGTTTGAATTTAGAGTCTTTTTCTCAATATCAATTTTCACTAAATGCTTGTAACCAAAAATTATTATCTTTATCATTTTTAACATCTCATAAAGTTGAACTTATATTTTTTAAATGAGATTTAGTTCATTCAAATGTTAATGCTGATAAATCAATATCTTTAAATTTATCTTTTCATTCTACTACTTTTCATTCATTATTTTTTGTTTGTCATAATGATTTCAAAGAAGATAGTAATTTATAATTTTTAGAATTTTCTCTAAATTCTGCTACAGCATTTTCAGGATCAAGTCATAAAAGTATAGCAATAAGTTTTCAAATGATTGGTAATTTTAAAATGGTTTCTGTTATTTTGTTACTATATTCTCATACTTTCCAAGTATTTGATAATTTATATAATTGTTCTCATATTCCATTTCATAGATCCATTTTTTTTGTTAATTGCATTATTTTTTCTCTTGAACCCAGCATATATGTACTTAGTTCATCTGCATCAATTCAATCTTTATTTTTTTCTTTTTTTGATAAATCAATTTTATCTACTTCTAGATATTCTACTCATCTTTCAATAGCACTAGGTTTATTGAAAAAATTCACATTAGAAATAATATTTTGTTTTTCTTCAACACTTAATTTTGGTTCAACTGAATTTAGACGAGTATTTATTTCTTCTAACTTTGTATTTAAAGATGAAATTTTTGTTTTAAATAGTTCTACTGATGCTAAACCTCTTCAAGTATTTATAGGGTTAGGATTTAATTTACTTGTCCAGCTTTTTAATTTTGACTCATCCATTTTTTCCATATTTCCAACAAAACTTGAAATTGATCATATTAATGAATCTGCAATATCATTTATTGGTCAAGTTAAAATAGAATTTATGATTCAAAGTTTAACAAAATTTTTAGTTTGTTTATCTAAAAAATCATATTTATCTAAAATAGGATTTAAAATTTTATCAAATTGTTCTTTAAGTTGTTTTGTTTTTTCATTTCATGTATTTTCAAGTAAATTTTCAACATTTACTATATTTTCAACTCAATTTGGTTTTTCAATTTCATTTTTTAAATATGTTTCATAAATTTCTTTCGCTTTTTTTTCTATTTGAGCTTGATTAGGATTTTGAATATCCATTTTTAAAACTGATATTCAAACTTTTGATTGTTCTTCTATATATGATTTTAGATCAACTCAATATTTACTTTCAAGCATAGAAAGAACTTCCTGTTCTTGTTTTTGTTCAGGAGTTAGTTCTTTTTCTGTTAATTTTGGTTGTTGTTGTTCAACAGGTAAATTTTCTGGTGTCATAATTATTTTTTAAATATTTTTTTAAATTTCATATCTAAACTTTCTTTAGAACTGAACCATGGTCAGAAATATAGAGTTAATGCCATCATTCAAGCAAGTATAGGATTTTCTTTTCATGCTCAAATTAAATTATCTCATATTTTAGAAGCAGAGTTTTTTAATTTTTTTCATAGATAAGTTAACATATCTAGTACTCAAGGTGGAAGTTTTGTTTCTCATTCTTTTATTAAAAATGAACCATATGATCAAGCTAATTCTGGATTTCTATCATCTATTAAATTTATCATCTTTGTATATATATATGTTTTTTGCATATCATTTAATTTTTCTCAATCTGTATTTCATCAAGTCATTGCATAAAGCTCTAATAATTCTTTTGGTTTTAAATGTGCTCAATTAAAACAAGATTCAATTTTACTTGAATATTTATGCCCAAATGTATTTGCTAGAGTTCATTCAATATTTTTAGCAAATGGTATAAATTTATCAGTTAATATTTTTTTATCTTTTTCATTTAACTCTGATTTAATTCAATCTAAATTTTTTTCTAGATTAACTATATCTTCAAATCAAGTTCTAGAATTAACAAATAAAATTATATTTTGAGTTATTCATAGTTCTTTTAATGAATCATATATTTCTCATGAAATTTTAGGTTCTCAATTTTCACCATATTCTATTTTTAAAGCAAAATTCTTTCAAGCTTCTATTATTTGATCAGGAGTAGTAATGTTTTCTATATTTTTAAACATTTTTATGTTTGTATAAAGTCATGAAACACATTCTTTTATTGTTTTATTTCAAACTTCTTCTCATTTTTTTTCATAAAAATTACTTAAAAGTTTTCATGATTTTCAGTCTTCATTAACTATTACTCATAATGCATTAAACACTTCAATTGGACTTACTCAATTTATTCAAACTTCTTTTTCTATTCATGATTTATCTGATTTTCATTTATATTTTTCGTATAAATCTTTAGTTTGAGAATAAGTCATTGTTTGAAATTTATCTAGAGAAAATAATTTATTTAATGTATTTTTATATTCTCATCAAAAAATTGAACTTACAGCACTTGAAGCATATTGATATTTTATATCTACTTTTCATTCAGCTGTTTCATTTTCTTCACCTTTTTCTCAAGGTTTTTTATTCCATTTGTCTAAACTAAATTTTCAAAATAATCATGAAAGAAAAACACTTATTGCTGCAGAAAATTTTCATTCTTTTAATAAGCTTCACGCTGTATCAAAAGAATCTGATAAACTTTTCCACCATTTTTCAAATTTTCAAACAGATTCCATGGTTTTTTCTCATCAAGGAATCATTTCACTTACTTGAGCAACTGCTTTTTCTTCAGCACTCATATCTTTATCAAAAACTCTTTCTACTCAAGTTCAAGCTAATGCTTCTCTTATTTCTCTATGTTCTTGTCAGCTTAATTCATCTCTTAGTTTATTTCTAAGTTCCATTGATTCTGCAGAAGCATAGTTTTTACCTATTTCTCTAACTCTTTTTGCAATTTCAGCTTTATCTTTTGATTCTAGTTCTTTAGCTAATTGTTCACTAGTTTCAAAATTACCAATTCCTAATTTTTCAGTTGCATTCATAAAATACATTTTACTTATTAAATTCTATATTATTTTAACATATTTTGTTTTATAAAACAAAAAAAGACCATTTTTGGTCTTTTTTTTAATCTTCTTTTGATAGGTCAATTAATCATCAAGCAATTAATCATAAAGAGTTATAAGTAACTAACTCTAATAAATCTCAAGTATTTAGTTCTTCATCAAATATTACTAATGAAGAAGCTAATCATGCATTTATTCATAATCTACCATAATTAGATAATTTTTTATAAGAATCACTTCTATCTCATAGTATAAAAATTTTTAATATATCTGATTTTTTACTAGTAGAATTTGCAAGAGTATCTATAAGTTGAGCAATAGTTCTTCAAGGTTTAGTTAATTCTTTTAGTAACCAATTTGCTTTTTCCCATTTTTCTGGAAGTAAATTTTTAGATTTTTCAGAAAATTTAGCTAATTTATCGCTTAATTCTTTTAATTTTTCTATCCTTGGGTTAGCTATTTTATCACTTAAATTAACTCAATATTTTTTAAGAATTTCTGCTAAATTAGTATTTATAAATTGTTCATAAGCATCTCATTCTAGTTTTACTTTTGCTTTATTTGTTATAACAATTTGTCAATTTTCTATAACTACTCTGTGTCAAGAAATATCTTTTGCTTTATTTAAGTTAGCTTGTTTTATTATTCCTTCAAAATTTCAAGTTACACGTAACTCATCTTTCATTTTTTCAGGATTTATTACTTTTAAAACATCATTATAATCTCATCTTTTTGTTTGAGTAGTTCCATTTTCTAACAAATATTTATATTCATACTCATATTTTCAAGTAGCAGAAACTCTATCTGTTATTCTTATTTCAACTCATCAAATTGTTTTAGTTTCTCAAGGTTTTATTTCAAGAACTTTTTGTTTAGCATAATTATTAAAAACTTTTACTTCTGTTTTATTCAATTTTTCAACATCAGGTTTTTTTGAAATAAATGCTTTTAATTCATCTCATTCTAATATTGTTCAATCTTGTCTTTTTACTTTTGTAACATCGATTTCTCAGTTATTTCATTTTTTTAAGTAAAAAGTTATATTTTCTCAGTCTATAGTTAACTTTTTTTCAAGTCTTCACCAACTATTTACCATTGCTTTTTCAGCATCATTTAATCAAAAATTTTCTGGTATTTTACTAGCTATACTTCATACATTTTCTCAAGTAACTTCTGTATCTTTTCAAAATTTTAAGTATTTAGAAATTTGTTCTACCATTTGACCTTTCATTGCATTAAACTCTAATAATCTTTCAGGAGTTAATTTAGTCATATATTTAGAAACAATAGCTGCTTTACTAGATAATCTTAATGCTTGTCAAGCTAAAGGAATAGCTCAAATTCAAGCTAAAACATTATCATACCATTCTTTATTTGTTCTATATTCTTCAGGAATTCTTCAAGTAGTTTTAAGTATTGATATCATTAAATCTTCTTCTTTAAAAGCATCAGTAACTCCATATCAACCTCAAATTACTGCTCAAGGAATTGTCCATACTCATGTAAATGAAGCTGCATCATTTGCAATAAGTGCTGCAATTCAAGCCATATACCACATATTTGCTTTGCTTTCAATTTCACTATCTTCTTTATTTAGTAGGTTTATATTTAATAATTCTTCTGCTTTGAATCAAATAGAGCTGATTAATTTTAAATCTTTTTCATCACTTGTATCAAAAACTTCCCAATTATTTTTACTACTATCCCAAATTTCACCAAATCAAGCACTAGAGAAAAAATCTTTATCAAAATCACCTTCTTCTGTGATATCTGATTTAAACATCTCTTCTAATCTTTTAATTTTTTCTTTTTGATCTTTAGTATATTTTTTATCTTTATCGTAATTACTTAAGAAAAATGCTCCAGGTAATACTTGAAAATTAATATTTTTAAATATATCTTTAATTTCTGAATTTACTATCCATCTATTATTTTCAAAATCTCACGCATAAGTATCATCATTTTTTAAATCACTAATTTTTCAATTAATTAATAATACTTTTTTTCCAATAGAATCTATAATTTTGTCTTTATATCATCCATCTAATCATGTTAATTTTGTTTCAATAAAATTTTTGTATCAAGCTAGTAATTGGAATAAATTTAGATTTAGTGATTCTAAGTCGGCTATAAGTGTATTAATTTTTGATTTATCTATTTTAAAATAGCTAATTAATTCATTTTTTTCAGCTTCGCTAAGTTTAGTTTCTTTATCTAGTTTTTTCTTTTTATCTGACGCATCTGTTCTTTCTAAATATTCACTTACTTTTTCTCATTCTTTAGGAGCTCAAATTTTTGATTTATTTAGTCTTTCGTTTTTTAATTCTTTAAATATATATTCATAATAAGCTTTGTTTTCATCTGTTAGTTCAATTCAATATTTTGCTAATTCTTCTTTTAATTTATTTTCATCATTTTCAGTTTCAAAAATACTTAAAATACTGGCAGGAGCATTTATGAATTTATCATTTTTAAATAATTTATCATATGTTTTTGTAACTACATCTTTTTCTAGTGAAGTAGAATCTGGTAATAATAATATTTTTTCATATTTTTTAGCTAAAGATCATCTTTGTTCTTTATCTTTTGATTCATTTCACTCTTCTGATGTTCAATTGCTTCATTTTTCTCATTTTTTATCTACAAATTTTACAAATTTACCTAATTCTCATGCAAATGCTGATCATCAAACTAATCACATACCGGCTATAAATCAACCTAATGCTCATTTTTTACCAAAAAATATTGCTCAAATTATACCAAGCACAAGTCAAAGAGCACCACCTCAATTATTAAATGTGTCTAAAATTGCATCAATTGGGTTATTTTTAAATTTTGCTGCAGTTTCTTTTGCTTCATCATTTGAAGAAATTCATAAAGACCATTTTTGTTCTGGAGTAAGAGCTTCTAATTCATTTAAAATACCATTTTCTACTTTATCAGATGTTTTTTTATAAGTTTTTACTTCTCATTCATCTAATGGTTTTTTCTTGTTTACTTTTATGTATTCAAAATAATTAAGTAAAAATTCTCTATCTGCTTGAGAGTCTTTTACAATAACATTTAATGTATTTCTTAAATGATTATATTCTTCTTCGCTTTTGAATTCTTTGATTTCTCATACATGACCTTCTCAAATTCTTATTTTGTATTTATTCATAAGTCTTTCAACGTAAGAACTTGTACTTGTATTTTCAACTCAAACTTCTTCAATATACTCATCAATACTACTAGTTCTATATAAAAGAGCTTTATTTAAATCTGTATTTGTAATTTTTCACTTTGATAAATGAGCATTTAAAAGAGTTTCATATCTAACAGCTTCTTCATATGTAGCAATTTTTAGATTTTTCTTTATATTTTGTTTTCAAAGTCTAAGAATTATTTTATTTTCTTTTATACTTTCAATAGATATACCTAATTTATTTAATCATGATAAAACAGCACCTAATATAAATGCTTTATTTTCTCACTCAGGTAAATTATCAAGAGTAGATTTTATTATTTCAAAATTGAATTTTCAACTTTCAATTTCTTCTTTTAATTCTTGTAATTTTCTTTCTGTAGATACAATTTCTTTAGAGCCATCATTTTGTTTTTCTTGAGATTCTATACCCATATATATATTTTAATTTATAAATTCCTTATTATTTTAACATATTTATTTTACTTATAGCAAAAAATCAAACTTGACTTTTTATTTATTTATTTCTATTGGACTAAAAATTTTTTCTAAATTTGCAAAAAAAATCTAATTGTATATTCTTAAAAAAATTAATTAAATTTATGTTTTATACTATGCTTTTCCGTATATTTAAATATTCTGTAAAAAATTCTCTTAGAAACAAGTTTTTGAGCCTTTCTTCTATATTGGTTCTTACATTACTTATGTTTTTTATAAACATACTTGTTTTGTTAGATGATGTTAGTTATAAACTAATAGATGGTATAAATTCAAAATTGACTATATCTTTATATATAGATGAAAAATATACAAAAACTTCTCTTGAGATAACTGATTTTATTGAAGATATAAATAAAGAAAATAAGGATATAGTTGTTGAATATAAAACTAAAGATGATATATTAAATGATCTTAGATTAAAAGAACCAAATTTAGTTAAAATACTTGAAAGAAGTAATCCACTACCAGATACAGTTGTTTTATCTAATATAGGTATATCAGAATATAAAAAAATAAATGCATTAATTGAATCTAGATTATATTTACTTGTAAATGATGAAAGTCAGGATGATTATTTTGCAAATTATACAACTCAATATAAAAAAATTGAAGATGTAACTTCTGTTTTGGAAGTATTGAAATTTTGATTAAATATTATTATATTTATATTTGTAGGATCAATTGCTATTATTATATATAGTATAATATGAAATTTTATATACTATTATAGAGATGAAATTTATATAACAAAATTAGTAGGTTGATCAAATGTCTTTATATATTGACCTTTCGTTTTACAAGGTATGATATATTCTTTTATAGCATTTATATCTAATATTATATTATTTACATTATTATTAAATAATTTAAATTGATTATTTTGACATATATATGCATTTTCATTTTCTAATATAATATTATTGTTTGAAATGGTTATGTTTATGTTTGTAGGTTGAGTTAGTTGATATTTTTCTTCTAAAAAGTACTTAAGATAGTTATTGTTCAAAAAATTTGAAATACAAAAATGGCATTAAATAAATAAACTATGACATTTTTGTATTTTTTTCAAAAAAAAATTTGCATTAATAAAAATTTTTTATATAATCCACGAGCATTAGTTAAATGGTCTCGTAGCTCAGCTGGTTAGAGCGCTGCACTGTCACTGCAGAGGTCGCGGGTTCGAATCCCGTCGAGACCGCCATTAATGTAGCACAAAGTTGCTTAACAGATAGAGAGAATAAAGTGTTTTACAAAATACCTCTGTATCGATAATAATTGTATGCTTAAAATCTTGCTTATAATCTTGGGGTCTTAGCTCAGTTGGCTAGAGCGCCTGCCTTGCACGCAGGAGGTCAAGGGTTCGACTCCCTTAGGCTCCACCATTTTTTTAAAATGACTACAATTAAGCTTTACGAATTACTTTAAAAGTGATTCGGTTTTGAGTTATAATTACTTATATTATTAACATAGTAAAAATATTATGCCTTCAAATAAAAGACCTAGAAGATTAAACTATGCAGTTAACAAAAAATGACCTAAAACATGAGGTAAAGTTGGTAATGCTGTAGCTCATTATAAAAAACTGCAAACAAGAATCTGATTTGAATGAGAAACTAAATGGTTGTTAAATGCTGTTAAGATTGTTACAGCTAAATTGAATAAATACCAAATAAATCTTAACAAAATATAATATGCCTAGATTAACTTGATATGCTCACAGAAAATTAAGAAGAGCTTTGACTATAATTGAAAAAAAAGTTAAAAAAAATAAAAGATAAAATTTGATTTTATTGATTAAATTATTAAAATTTAAATACAAAATTACTTTATTATAATAAATATATATATTATGGCTTTTGATAGATCTAAACCACATATGAATATTGGTACTATTGGTCACGTTGATCATGGTAAAACTACTACTACTGCAGGTATTTCTGCTGTTTTATTTCACAAATTTGGTGGAGGTGAATGACTAAGAGATTTTGCTTCAATTGATAATGCTCCTGAAGAAAGAGCAAGAGGTATTACAATTAATACTTCACACGTTGAATATGAAACTGCTAATAGACATTACGCTCACGTAGATTGTCCATGACATGCTGATTATGTTAAAAACATGATTACTGGTGCTGCTCAAATGGATGCTGCTATATTAATAGTTGCTGCTACTGACGGTCCTATGGCTCAAACTAGAGAACATATTTTATTATCAAGACAAGTAGGTGTTCCTTACATCGTTGTTTTCATGAATAAATGTGATATGGTTGATGATGAAGAAATGTTAGAATTAGTTGAAATGGAAATTAGAGATTTATTATCTAAATACGATTTCCCTGGTGATGATACTCCAATCGTTAGAGGTTCTGGGTTAGTAGCTTTAGAAAATCCTACAGATATGGATAAACAATACGGAGCTAAAACAATTCTTGAATTATTTGATGCTATTGAAACTTTTGTTCCACTTCCAAAAAGAGACTTAGATAAACCATTCTTAATGCCTGTTGAAGACGTATTTTCTATTAAAGGTAGAGGTACTGTAGTTACTGGTAAAATTGAACAATGAGTTATTAAAGTTGGTGAAGAAATCGAAATCGTTTGAGTTAGAGATACTCAAAAATCAACTGTTACTGGTATCGAAATGTTCCACAAATTATTAGACCAAGGACAAGCTTGAGATAATGCATGAGTATTATTAAGAGGTATCCAAAGAGAAGATGTTGAAAGAGGACAAGTATTAGCTAAACCAGGATCAATTAAACCTCATACTGAATTTGAATCAGAAGTATATGTTCTTTCAAAAGATGAAGGTGGTAGACATACTCCATTCTTTAAATGATATAAACCACAATTTTACTTCAGAACT
>CALMJA010000084.1 GCA_937864295.1 uncultured Candidatus Altimarinota bacterium
GCTAATAAATTTTATTTTGGTAATGATTTTATATTCATTACCTTTTTTAATATGCAAAATGAATTTAGTGTTAAAACTACTAAAAAAATTTGAAATGAACTTTTTTCATTTAACAATAATGAATTAGATTTTAAGTTATTAGATTTTTGGAGCTGGAATACTTCAGATTTACTAAATAATGCTATGAGATGAAAACTTGCTGAATTTATAATTGCTAAAGCATTATGAATAGCAAATACTTTTAGAATTGAATGGGACGAATATGACTTAGTTTATGATGATCTAAAAATAGAAATAAAATCTTGAGCTTATATTCAATCTTGGGAACAAGATAAATATTCAAATATAGTCTTAACTGTAAAGCCAACAAAAGATTATAATTGAACAGATTTTAAAAGACAAAGTGATATTTATATTTTTGCAATCTTATCTTATAAAGATGCAAAAACAATAAATCCTTTAAAGTTAGAACAATGGGATTTTTATATTATGAAGACAAGTATATTAAATGAAAAGCTATGAGAACAAAAAACTATTGGATTAAATTGATTATTAAAACTTAACCCAATAAAATGTAGCTTTGAAAATTTAAAACAAAAGGTTGATTCTATAAATGAATAACTTTAAACTTTCTTATTTCTAGCTCTGGAGCCAATTTCTTGAATCTGTGGCATTTCTTAAAATTTCACTCCGAACACATAAATAGGACTACTGATTTTTCAGCAAGATTGCTTAATTTATCAATTCAAAACATAAATTTGTCATTTGATATTTCTTCGTCCATTCAACCAAGAGTATCTCACATAAAAATGTACTTTTCTCAAAGCTTTTCTTTTATTCTGTTTTGATTGTATTGTGGAACAAAACGGGAATAAGGATAGCTTCTTACATCAACCAGATAATCAAATTTAACTGATTCTAATTCTTGCATAAAATCCTCCCAAGATTTTATACTATGACCTATTGAATATATTGTCTTCATTTTGGCTTTATTAAGAGATAAAATAGGTATATATATTATAACTTTTTTATTCTTAAAACAAAATTTTTTGGCTATTTTTAGCTATAATATAGCTTTTATAATTTTATAAAACAATAAAAATTATACTTTTCAAGTTTTTGAATATAATATAAAAAATTTAACTAATTTAAAAACTATGATACATAAATGGCATAAAAAATATTTTAAGGATTTTTTATCTAAAAATATTGAAAAAATAATAGCTTGATTTTTATCAATACTATTAGTATTTTTCTGGAATTATTACTCTGGAGATTCTTGGGAATGGAAAAATATAGAACCTATAAAAATAACTGTTGTAACTTATTGAATAAGTGCTGTTATAACATTTTTTACTACTGGTGGATTATTCTATTTTTTAAGAGTCTATCAGTTATTACATATTATATTTGTAAGGTTTTTATGATTAAAAAAGCTTTATAATGATATAAAATATTTTATATGGTTTGCTTTAAATTTAATAACATTATTTATAATTTTACCAGTAATTATTTGATTACTAAATATTATTTGTTCTATTTTTTATAATATTTACACTCTTCTTTTTTACTTATTTCCATCAATTTTAATAATACTTACAATTATTTGACTATATTATTTATATTGATATTTAAAAAACAAAAAGCAACTATGTTAAGTAGTTGCTTTTTATATTTGTTCTATCAGTTCAAAAAGGTTTTTAATTATATTCTTTTTGTCTCAATCTTCTAAATCTCACTCTTTTATTTTAAGTACTTGGTCGTGATGACTAATATTAGGAAATATATCTAAAAGTTTTCATTGAATAGAAGAATTTCAATTTGTTTTGTCATTATACCATCTAATTATTCATCAATTATTTCTTATATTTTTATCTATAGTTACATAGTATTTTCTATCAATAATATGTTCTAAAATTATTCTAACATTTCATAATTCACAATTAGAAAAATCATCATCTTCTAAATTTTTTTGATACTTTTCAAGCCTTTTAAAATGATCTTCTTTGAAAAATTCTTCTTCAATATTACAAGGAATTATACTAGAATTCTTATCAGTTTTCGAGTAAGTAATTCTTAATAATTTTTTATTATCTCTAAAACTATTATCTAAAAATTTAAAAAAGTTTTCTTCATGAGTCAAAACTATTATTTGATTATATGTTTTATTATCTTCATTTACTATACTATCTCTGATTAACTCAACTGTAGCTAGTTTTCTATCAGAATCTAAACTAGACATAGGGTCATCTAAAACTATTACATATTCATCTAAATTTTTTAATTTCTTTATATCTGTTATAAAGAAAGCAAAAGCAAGTAATCTTTTATCACTTTCACTTAAAGTATTTTTTAAGTTTAATTCACTATCTGTTCAATCTAATGGAATTGCATCACTATGGTCTGAAAATTTTAAACTAAATAAGTTTAATTGTCATCTTCTTGTTTCTGGAACTGAAAAGTTTGTTAATCTAAAATTAGCATCTAACTTATCTAATATTTTATTTATTCATTCTTCATAGTCTTGTAAAACTTTTTTAGCATATTCTTTTTTTTCATTAAAAGTTGTTTCTTCTAATGGTTTTAAAGTTTCATTATAAGCTTTTTCTAAAGTTGTATATTCAGAACATAATTTATCCCAATAATCTTTTAATCTATCTAATTTTATTTCTATTATTTTTAATTCGTCTTTAATCTTCTTTATTTCTGATTCATCAATTTTTGTTGAATATTTACTTTCTAATTTATAAAAATTTTCTTCATAAAATTTATCACAAATTTCTTTTAATTGATTAAAACTATCAAAATCTACTTCATAGTTTAGGTTATCAGATTTATTTTTTAATTCTTGCTTAAAAATTGTAATTTGGGTTTTAATATCAGTAATAAATTTTTCTGTATCTATTTCAATTCAATATTTCAATAATTCAGATTTGTATTTTAAAATATTATTTTCTATACTATTTTCTGAAAAATCAGAATTTACTTTTTTAACATTAGAGTTTAAATTTTTGTAACTTTCACTAAAAAGTTTATTTAACTCTTTAATTAAATTTAAAGAATTAGTATCAAGTTTTTGTCAGCAAAATGAACAATTATCTCAATTTAATAAACTTACTCAAGTAGCAAGATAATTAGTTGCATATTTAGAATCTTTTATATTTTCGTCAATATGTTTTCTTATTATTCATCAATTTATTTCTAACTTATCTGTAATTAAATTAACATTTATTAAATCACTAACACTTAATGTTTTTTTAATGTTTCATATAATATTTTTAATATTTTCTTGATTTGTATAAGAATTTAAAATTTTATTTTTTGTTTCTTTTTCAGATTCTAAATCAACTACATTTAGTCAAGATAATTTTCTAAAATCATCAAAAGATATTATGCTCTTATCAAAGTTTGAGTTATAGCTTTTTGTTATCTCTGATTTTCTACTTGAATTTTTATCACAATTATTTTTTGCTTCTGCATAATTTTTTTCTTTTTGTTTTCATTCTTCTCATAATATAATGCTTGCTATTTTTCATTGTTTATCATCATCTAAAAAATCATTATTATAAATATTTTCTGAAATATAATGAGAATCAAAAACTTTAAGTTTTAATGGATTATTCCAAGAATTATTAACAAATTGTAATACATCGGTATCATTTTTTATTTTAATCTCTTGATTTCAAGTATATCAAAAAGTTCTCCTTCAAATTATATAATCTGGATTATTTTTATATAATGAATTAAACATAGCTGTGAAAGTACTTTTTCAATGTGTATTTTTTCAAAATATAAAAGTATTTTTTTCAAACTTAACATCATCACTTGAACCAGAAAAATTTTTAAATCTTCATAGATATTTAATATTTAAAATATTTTGAATCATTTTTATTTCATTATAAATCTAAACTTTACTTTTTTAATTATAAGAAAAATTATTAAAAAAGCTAGTTGCAACAGACTCATAATGAAATATTTAAAACTTAATTTTAATAAATAAAGGTATAAGATTATTCTTCTACCTTTAAATAGGTTTTATTCAAGTCATTTCAACCACATCAATATTATATTCTTCAATTTTTTCATTGAAATAATCACATAGGTCTTTATTCATTATTGGATCATACAAATTAGCATTATTCCCATTATTAGTAAAACTAAAATTTCATTTATCTAATCATAAAATTTCTGCCTTTAATTTTAAAGGTTGTAAAGTACTGCTAATAGCTGATATTTTATCTTTTCAAACTAAATTATCTTTTAATATTGCATTCCAGCATTGAGAATAAATAGTATCAATTTGTTCTAATATTTTTTGAACCTCAAATTCTTTATCTGTATTATTTATTTTTTGAAGTAATTCATTTTTCCATCTTTTTCAATATCTAATAACTGTTCTTGGAGATACTCAAATTGTCTTTGATATAACTGAATTAGAGTTAACTCATCTTAATCTTAAATTTTTGTAATTATCATAATTTTTATCTGTTTTTTCTCAATCAATAATTCTTTGAGCATTTTGAGTTTCTCTCATTATTTGTTCATAAGTTTTTCAAGCCATATTACTAAATTTATATAATAAATGTCACAATCTTTTTATTATTTTCTTTAAACAAAGATAAGAATTTAACAAAGATTATGAAATAATTATAATAATTTTAATAATAAAATCAACTATTAAATAGCTATTTGAAGCCATTGTTATAATAAAACTTTACATAAAACTTAAATTCTAAGATTTAGACTTTTAATATTTTAATAGAGTATATTTTTATATAAAAAAATATTAAACTTCTTAAAACTTAAATTTTATATCATTTTTTCTATTATATATATGTTATTATTAGTTCTATAGATATTTCTTTCTTTAATTATTGATACTTTAATATATGATATTAAGCTAAAAAGTAATATTAAGCAATATTATTTTCATCTATATTTCCAAAAATTATTATATCTATCTTCTAATATTAGCTCTACATTATAGTTAGGGAATTTGATAAAAAAAGTTCGCAAGTTGTTTGTAGTGTCCCACCATTAAACTATAAAGTAAAAGCTGACTTAGGTTGCACCCTAAGTCAGCTTTTTTTTGTTTTTAAAATATTTATTTAATACTAATTTAATATATAGTCAATATATATAAATTTTTATTTTAAAAATTATCTATATAATCACATTTGTTTTATACTATAATAAAAAAATATGAATAAAATTATTAAAATATTATTTGTTTTGTTTCTTACATCTCAAATATCTTTTGCAAATACTCAAAGTTTAGGAAGTAGTTCTATGGATTCATCTTCACAATGAATGTATTCTGAAGAAGATGATACTGAAATGGAAACT
>CALMJA010000085.1 GCA_937864295.1 uncultured Candidatus Altimarinota bacterium
GTAAAAAATGTAAAAGAGGAAATTGATATTCTTTTAAAAAATAATGGACTTCAAAATTATGAAATAGATTACAGAGTTAAATCTATATATTCTATGCATAAAAAGTTACTAAAAAAATGATTAACTAATGCAAATGAGCTTTTTGATTTATTTGGTATTAGAATAATAGTTGAAACAGAGACTGATTGTTATAAAGTTTTGGGTATTATACATAATACTTGGACTCCATTACCAAAAAGATTTAAAGATTATATTGCTTTACCTAAGCCAAATTGATATAAAAGTTTACATACAAGTATAATGTGACTTTTTAAAGCAGATAGAAGACAACCAACAGAAATTCAAATAAAAACTTTTAAGATGAAAGAATATTCTGATTTATGAGTTGCTGCACATTTTGAGTATAAAGAAAAATGAAGTAATATTGCAACTGATATAGATTGGGTAAAAGAACTTAAAGAATTGGTTAATAATGTGCAAGATAGCGATTTTGTATGATCACTTAAAGTAGACTTTTTTAAAGATAGAATTTATATTTTTACTCCAAAATGAGATCATATAAATTTACCTTCAGGTTCTACTCCTATTGATTTTGCTTATGCAGTTCATACTGAGCTTTGAAATCATATTTCTATAGCAAAAGTTAATGATAGTGTTTATCCACTTGATAAAGAATTACATAATTGAGATGTAGTTGAAATTATTATAGATAAGAATAAAAAACCAAATCCGTTTCGGATATCATTTGTTAAAACTGTAAAAGCAAAAAATAGAATTAAGGCTACATTAAAGAAAGAAGACCAAGATCTACATAGAGAAAGGTGAAAAGATATAATGAGTAAATATTTAGAAAAAGCATGACTTTGAAAAATAGATAAAGATTTAACTATTTTGAAAACTCTTGATTGAAAAAATCTAAATATGGAAGAGAGATTACTTTTATTGGAGCAAATATGAGATTTTTCTATGCCACCAGCATCTCTTATTAGAAAAATATTAAAATGATCTCCATTAAATTTAAAGGATAAAAATGCTCTTGAAAGTGCAATTGGGTGAGAAGAAAAAAAGGAAGTTAAAGTTATAGATTTAGAAAATGATGATCAGAAAGTATTAAAACAAAAACTTATTATTTGATGACAACTATGACTTGATTATAAACTTTGTTATTGTTCTAGAAGAAAAATAACAAACGATATCGTTGCTCATATTAATAATAAATGACTTTTTACAATTCATAGAAGAAATTGTAAAGTACTTGAAGAAGTAAATAAAGATAGATTATTACCAGCATATATTGATTGAGAAAAAGAAGAATCATTAATAATAAATTTAAAACTTGTTGTAAAAAACCAAATATGAATTTTAAAAGAACTTAGTGACATTATTTATAATATGTGAATAAATGTTGATTCAATAAATACAAATAAAATTTGAAATTTACAAACAGAGATAAATTTAGGACTTATTATACTTGATTATGATTATTTAATAATTGATAGATTTATAGATAGAATTAAGTTACATTTTAAAGATTTACTTTTGTCTAGTGAGGTTTGAAAGATAATTAAACAATAAAAAAAGAAACGTTTTAAAGCGTTTCTTTTTTATTATTTTCTTAAATTTAATTTTTCGATAACTTCGCTATATTTAGCAGCATCTTTTCTTTTTAAGTATGTTAATAGTTTTCTTCTTTTAGCAACCATAATTAATATACCTCTTCTAGAGTGGTTATCATTTTTATGTTCTAATAAATGTTCTTTAAGGTTTTCAATTTGTGCAGTTAAAATAGCTACTTGTACTTCGCTAGATCCTGTATCACCTTTTTTGTTTGAAAAATCAGAAATGATTTTACTTTTTACTTCTTTAGTAACTGTCATAGTTCGTATTTTTTACGAAAATAAAATAATTTATCAATAACCGGAAAATACACCAGTAAATTAACAAAAAGGATTATATAAAAAAAATATTGTTTTGCAAGTAAATAATTAATATTTACTTAAACTTAAATTTGATATTTTCTCTTAAAAAAATAATATAGCTTATATAATTTTGCATTTATATTTATGAGAGAATTTAAGTCTTTTTATTTTGAAAAATTTAGCTTTGATAAGGAAACTTTAAAAGCAAGTTTTGAATATAGTTTTGATGAAAACTATTTCTTCTTTGAGGAAATAGATTTTTCTTGTGAAAATTTTTCTCAAATAAATAAATTAGATGATGCTATAATTAATAATTTTCTATTTTCTCTTCATATAGCTCTTTGAATAAGTTATTATAAATCATTTCCTACTGAAAAATTATTTATTAAATCTTGATTTTTAGACTCAAATCAAAAAGAATTTTGGCAAAAATTTTATAAAAACTGACTTGGAGAGTTTTTGTATACTAACAAGATTAGTCCACAAAATTTATTTAATTTTGAAAATTTATCTAATAAAATATTTGAAAAAATAGATTTTTCACTAAGTGAAAAATCACTTATTCCTCTTGGTTGATGAAAAGATTCTTTAGTTTCAATTGATTTATATGAAAAAAATAATCTAGATTTTGACTTAATAGTGTTTTGAAAAACTGATTCTATAAAACAAAATTGTGCTTCAATAATTTGAAAGGATATTTTACTTATAAAAAGAAAAATATCTCCAAGTTTACTTGAATTAAATGAGCTTTGAAATTATAATTGACATGTTCCAATTACTTGAATTATAGCTTTTACTCTTCTTTTTGTTTGTTATCTATATGATTATAAATATATAGTTTTATCAAATGAAAAATCAGCTAATTCTTGAAATACTTTTTGGGAATGACTTGATATAAATCATCAATGGAGTAAAAGTTTAGATTTTGAAAGAGATTTTAAAAAATATATTGAAATATATTTATCAAGTGATATAAAATATTTTTCACTTCTTAGATGATGGTATGAACTGAAAATTGCAAAATATTTTGCGGAAAATAATAAAAAATATTTCTCTCATTTTTCTAGTTGTAATAACAATTTTAAAATTGACGAAAATAAAAGATTAAAACAAACTATTTGGTGTAATTCTTGTCCAAAATGTGCATTTGTTTTTGCTATTTTGAGACCATATTTATCTGAAAATGAAATTCTTTCTATTTTTGGAGAAGATCTTTTTTTAAAAAATGATTTAACACAAACTTATATGGAATTACTAGGTTATGATTCTATAAAACCATTTGAATGTGTTTGAGAAACTGAAGAAGTTGTACTTGCATTTTATGAGTCATTAAAATTTTATGATTGAAAAATAAGTGAAATTTTGGAAATTTTTAGAAAAAATATTTTAACAAAATATGATTTATCATATTTTGAATTACTACAAAAAAAATTTGCTACAATAAGTAGTGATGATATAATACCAGAAAAATTAAAACAAATATTATTAAAAAATATATAATGATTGATACAAGTTTTTTAAAAAACATAAAAGTAAATTATAAAATCAGGAAAATGCTAAGTAGATGGAATTCTATTCATACTATTGTGCTTTTTTTCGTTTTGTTTTTTTTAACTATTGTTAAAACACTTTTTTCATATACAGTTTTAAATTATGATTATTATAATTGACTTGCAGATTCTCAACAAATTTGAAAGGTAACTGTTCCTGTAAATAGATGAACTATTATGTCATGATGAGAAAAAAATACAGTCTTATGAACTTCTCTTCATCTTTATGATTTAGCAGTTGATCCTCAAATAATATGAGATAAAGATAAACTTTCTAATTTTTTGGTTGATATAGTTTATAATGAATCTTGTTTAGATAAAAGTGATATACTTTGTAAAACAAATATTACAAAATATTTGAAAGTTTTAGAGATAGAAAATTATCAAAATGATGAAAAATTTATAAAAAAAATACTTAAAGATAAAATAGTAGATAAATTATTACAAACAAAAGTTACAAGTGTTTTGATAGAAAAAGAATTAAGTTCTGAAGATATAACTCAAATTAAAAATCTAAATATAAAATGACTATATCCTAATGATAAGTATTTGTATGTAAACCCAGAAGAATTTAATAATACGGATGATAATGTAAAAAAATTATCAAAAATAATGTGAACAAATGAAGAAAGATTAAAGAATTTAACTAGAAAAAGGGAATTAAGATATATACCAATAATAAATAAATTATCAATTGATAGTTCTGATTATATTACTACTTATATAAAAGATGAAAAAGATGCACTTAGTAGATGAATTCTTTTAGAAGAGAAATCTATAAGTTGATTTTTTATTATGACTCCAATTCCAAATAGATATTATCCAGAATCAAATCTTGCATCTCAAGTTATATGATTTGTTGATAATGCATGAGTTTGAAATTATTGAATAGAATGATATTTTAATGATATCTTAAAATGAAATAATTGAGAAATTATTAGTAGAAAAGATATAAATGGTAGAATTATTGATCCTATTTCTTTAAATCAAGAAGATCTGATTTGAGAATGAGTAGAAATAGTTACTACAATTGATAGAAATATACAAAGAAAAGTAGAACAATTACTTGAAGCTTGAGTTAATAAATATAGAGCAAATAAATGAAGTATCATAGTTATGGATCCAAAAACAGGAAATATTTTGGCTATGGCAAATTATCCAACTTATGATCTAAATAGTTTTTGAGATGTATATGAACTTGAAAAAGTAAGATATAGTGAATTTCCAAATCCAGCTACTGATTTATTATGATTTCCAATTTATGTAGAAGATACTGAAAATGGAATTAAATTTATATATGATAATAAAGAAATTTTATTAAGAGAGGCTACAAGAGAAGAATTATGAGATATGGCACTTGTTAAATATAGATATAAAAATTGATATGGTTCTCAAGTTTATACAAATGATATAATTTCAGCACTTTATGAACCAGGTTCTGTAATGAAAACTATAACTGTTGCAGCTTGAGTTGATACATGAGAAATAAATAAAAATTCTATGTATCAAGATAATTGATTTGTAGAAATAGATACTTTTAGAATTTCAAATGTTGCTGAACAATGTAAAGGTTATCATAATTTTTCAAATGCTCTAAATTTTTCTTGTAATGTATGAATGATTAGAATTGCTCAAAAAGTTTGAAAAGTACTTATGTATCAATATTATGATGAATTTGGATTTTCAAAGTTGACTTGAATAGATTTACAATGAGAAGTAACTTCAAAAGTTGAACCTTGGGAAAAATGGTCTCAAGCATGACTTTTTACTCGTAGTTATTGATTATGAATTTGAGTTACACAGTTGCAAGTTGCTGCTGCATATAATGTAATTGCAAATGGTTGAATTTATGTAAAACCAAAAATTATTGATAAAATTATTTATCCTGATGGTAGGGAAGTAATTTATAAAACAGAAGAACAAAGAAGAGTTGTTAAAGAATCAACTTCAAAAATAGTTACAGATATGCTTTATGATTGAATAGTAAATTGAGTAGCAAAAAATTGAGCTGTAAAATGATATAATTTAGCTGCAAAATCATGAACTGCACAAATATCTTATAAATGATGATATGAAGATTGAATTTGATCAACAGTTTGAACATTTGCTTGATATGGTCCAATTGAAGATCCTAAATTTACTATTGTAGTAAAATTAGAGAGAATTAGAACTAGTGCTTATTGATGAGAAACTTCTTGATTTATATTTGCAGATGTGGCTAGATATCTTTTTGATTATTATAAAATACCTAAAAAGATAGAAAAAGAAGAAGAAGTAAAAAAATAAAAAAATACTAAGTTTTAACTTAGTATTTTTTTAAACTTTAAATTTATAACAAAATAAATATAATCTGAAGAATTTAAAATATTTAGGAAATATAATGAAAAAAATTTGTATTATTTGAGCTGGTAAATTTGGTTTAGCTTTATATAAAACTCTTGATAAAAATAATGAAATTGTTTTTGCATCTAGAACAAAAAAACATAAGTTAAATTATATTGATTTTGAAGATATAAAAAATTATGATTATGTATTTTTTTGTATTCCTTCAAATTTTTTAGATGAAAGAATAAAGGAACTTTCATGACTTGAGAATAAAAAAATACTTTTAACAGAAAAGTGTTTTGATTTGAAAGAAAAGGATTTTGTTTCAAATGTAGTTGAAAAAAAATTAAAAACTAAAAATATATGTTTTTTATCTGGCCCAAATATATCAAGTGAAATAATTAAATGAAAAATATGTGCTTATGATTTATCATCAAAAAATATAGTTTTATCAAATGAATTTAAATCACTTTTTTTAAAAAAATATATAATAAATACAAGTATAAATATATATCAAAATCAATTATCATGAATATACAAAAATATAGTTTCAATTTGAAGTGGTATGGTTTATGCTCTTTGACTTGGTGAAAATTTTAGAAATTACTTTATAAGTAAATCACTTGAAGAGTTTGAAACTTTATTAAATTACTTTAATTTTGAAAATAAATGTGATTATGCTACAAAAATATGAGATTTGTTTTTGTCCGCTAATTCTAAAAAATCAAGAAATTTTAAATTTGGATATACTGTAATAAAACAAAATTTAACTGATTTTAAAACATTTGATGAAACAGTTGAGTGATTAAATAATCTAAATTTACTTTATGAAAAAATAGAAGATTCTAAATTAGATTTTAGAATAACTAAACTTATTTATACTATAATTCATGAAAGAAATTTTGATAAAAAATATTTAAAATCTAAATTTGAGAATCTATTTTAAACAATAAAAAACTATCAGATTAATCTAATAGTTTTTTTATTTTTTTAATGGTGCCGAAGAGTAGAATTGAACTACCGACACAGGGCTTTTCAGGCCCCTGCTCTACCACTGAGCTACCCCGGCTTGTCTTATGCTTGTTTATTATATGAAAAAAAAATTATAAGCAAATTTTTTTTAAACTTTTTTTTGTTTTGTTTTGCAATGTTCATATAATACAAAAGTTATATTATAAAATAAAACAAAAAATAATGAAAATTAGAGTATGTATGTGAAAGTCTTGTAGTGATAAATTTAGTAATTATATAATTACTAGACTACAAAATGATACAAATAGATTTAATTTGAAAGACGTAACTATTGAAGAATCACTTTGTATGTGAAAATGTAAGGAATGACCAAATGTGTATTTTGATAATGAATTTCATACGAAAATGAATCCATTAAAAGCTAGTGAAGTTTTATTTAAAAAAGCTAAAAAATAATAAAAAAATATGTTAATAAATAATACAAAAACAAGAAGTATAGAGGAATTTAAACCACTATCAAGTAGAGAAGTAAAAGTATATTATTGTGGACCAACTGTTTATAATTATGCTCATATTTGAAATTTGAGGACTTTTGTATTTGAAGATATAGTAGTAAGAACTCTTAGATTTTTAAGTTACAATGTTAAAACTGTTATGAATATAACAGATGTAGATGATAAAACTATTAGAGATAGTATTGCAGCATGAGAAGATTTAATTTCATTTACACAAAAATATACTAAAATTTTTATAGAAGATATAAAGAAGTTAAATATAGTTCCAGCTGATAATATAGTTCCAGTAACTACTCTTATACCAGAAATGGTTAGAATGATTCAAACTATGATAAATAGAAAAAACGCTTATCTTTGAGAAGATGGTAGTGTTTATTTTGATGTAAAAACATTTAAAAAGTACTGAAATCTAGCTTGAATAGATATGTGTAATTGTGGTTTACAAGCAGGAGCTAGAGTAAATAGTGACGAATATGATAAAGAAAATGTAGCTGATTTTGTACTTTGGAAAGCTTGGAAAGAAAGTGATTGAGCAAATTTTTGGAATGAAAAGTTTACTATAAATGGTAGTGAAGTAATTTTGAAATGAAGACCAGGTTGGCATATAGAATGTAGTGCTTGTAATATGAAATATTTTGGTGCTCAAATTGATATTCATATGTGAGGTGTTGATTTAATATTTCCACATCATCAAAATGAGATAGCACAAACTGAAAGTTGTTCTAGAAAAGAATTTAGTAAATATTGGCTACATTCAGGACATCTTATGGTAGATGGTAAAAAAATGGCAAAAAGTGCAAATAACTTTTATAGATTAAAAGATTTAGAAGAAAAATATATTGATATAAAACCAAGTGTTTTATATAGAGCTATCAGATTATCTTTTATGAATGCTAAATATAATAGTGAAGTAAACTTTACTTTTGATAAAATTGAATCAAATATAAGTGTTATAAATTCTATTGATGAACTTATCAAAAATATAAATAGAGAAATAGAAAATTCTGATAATTTACAAACAGTTTCTAGAGATTTTAGAGAAACTATGCAAGATTATATTCATGAATATATGTATCATTTAGAAGATGATTTTAATATACCAGAATGTCTTGCTGTAATGCATAATTTTATTAAATTTCTAAATACTTCATTAAGAGAAAAATTACTTTCTGTTCCTGAATTATCTAGTGCACTAGATATGTTTAAAACATTTAACCAAGTTTTTGCTATAGTTGATTTTGATGTTGTAGTTTCTGAGGAAATCCCTATGGATATTATATCAAAATTAGAAGCTAGAAATGCTGCAAAAAAATCAAAAGATTTTGAACTTGCTGATAAAATAAGAGATGAATTAATCTCACTATGATATAAAATAGTAGATAGTAGAGATTGAAGTTATGTAGAGAAGATTTAAAAAATCTTTTGACTTAGTTATTATAATAGTAAAATACAATTGTATTTTACTATTTTTTTATTTAAAAGATGAGATATTTTTGAGTTTTATTTTTGTTTTTATTATTTTTATCAGATACATTTGCATGTGTTTGATGAGATTGAACTACAAAATGTTTAGGTGATTGATTTGAATATGTTAATACATTTAATGTAGCACCTTTTTTTTATGTGATTATTGCACTAGTTATTTTTGAATTTATTTTAAGTAAAACTCTTTCATATTTAAATACTAAAAATTGGTCAAATAAATTACCAAAAGAATTAGAAGAAATATATGATGAAAAAAAATATGCTAAATCTATGAATTATGAAAAAGATAAATATAGATTTTGAAATATTTCAAGTATTATAAGTTTCAATGTAATGATTATCTTTTTAATCTTTTGATTTTTTTGAGATTTATATAATTATTTAACTACGTTTACATATAATACTATACTTTTAACTCTATATTTCTTTTGAATTATAGCTTTTGTCCAAAGTATATTTTCACTACCTTTTTCATATTATTCTACTTTTGTAATAGAAGAAAAATATGGTTTTAATAAAATGACAAAAAAAATATTTTTTATAGATTTTATTAAAGGACTTCTATTATCTTTTGTTATTTGAGGATTATTACTTTCACTTATAACTTGGATATATACTGTAACTTGAGATTATTTTTGGATTTATGCTTGGATTTTAATTACAGCATTTTCAGTATTTATGATGATGTTTTATAGTAGTTTAATTGTTCCAC
Source organism: uncultured Candidatus Altimarinota bacterium (assembly GCA_937864295.1). Taxonomy (GTDB): domain Bacteria; phylum Patescibacteriota; class Gracilibacteria; order BD1-5; family UBA6164; genus JABWCI01. The sequence goes on from CALMJA010000085.1 coordinate 9,479, forward strand.
TTTTCAATAAACAAACTCCACTTGAAAAATGAAAATTGAGAGATGAAATAGAAGATTTTGCTCATAGTGTTGGTTTTAAATTAGATAATATATTTGTTATAGATTGAAGTAAAAGATCAAGTAAAGCAAATGCTTATTTTTCAGGTTTTGGTCCTAAAAAAAGAATTGTTTTATATGATACTCTTATAAATGATTTAACAAATAATGAACTTGTTGCTGTACTTGCTCATGAAATTGGACATTACAAGAAAAAACATACTTTTCAAATGTTAGCATTTTCAATTATTCAAACTTGAGTTATGTTTTATGTTTTAGGTATCACTTTATGATATAGCGAAGTTTCATTTGCATTGTGAGGAAATACATATTCATTTGCTTTATGATTACTTGCATTTGGTATACTTTTTACTCCTATTTCTATTATTTTTTGATTAATTTGAAATATCCTTTCAAGAAAAAATGAATATGAAGCTGATCATTATGCTGGAAAACACTATAAAGCAAATAAATTAAAAAGTGCTCTTATAAAATTATCAAGAAATAATTTATCAAATCTTAGGCCACATCCTGCTTATGAATTTTTTTATTATAGTCATCCAACTGTTTTAAAAAGATTAAAAGCACTAGATAAAATAAAAAGTAAAAAATAAAAAACACTTATATAAGTGTTTTTTATTTGATAAAATACAATAAATTTGTTATAATTAAAGAGTTATTTTTAATATATCTATATGTTTAAAAAAGATTTATTAGCTTCATTTTACAATTCATCAAAATATGAAAATATATTGGAAGATCCAAATTCTAAATTATGAAATATTTTAGATTATTTTATACTTTTTTTAATACTTTTATTTCCATTTATTTTAATATTTGAAAGTATTGGAAATAATTCAATAACATACTTTAAAGAGATATTTATTATAGATGCATTTATATCAATAGTTTTTGCTTTTGAATATTTATATCGTTTTTTTAGTTCAAGTGATAAAAAAAGTTTTTTATATCATCCTATAAGAATTATAGATTTATTATCTTTTTTACCTTTTTTCTTATGATTTATTTCAAGTGGGTCATATTTAAAAATACTTAGAATTATAAGAATACTTAGAGTTTTTAGAGTATTAAAAAAAATACCACTTACTTCTGCATTTTTTAAAGCACTAAATGATTATAAAGATGAGTATTTTGCAGTTTTTACAATATATTCAGTTGTTTTATTTATAGGTTCATTTTTTGTTTATTATGCTGAAAAAAATGTACTTTGAACAGATTTTACATCAGTTTGACAAGCTCTACGGTGGGGAATAGTTACAACTGCAACAGTTTGATATGGTGATATTTTTCCTATTACAGTTTTATGAAAAATATTTTGAAGTATATTAGTTTTTTTATGACCAATATTATGATGACTTATTTCAGCTGTTACTATTATGGTATTTATGGAGACATATAATATAGAACAAGAACAAAAAGTAAATCGTAGATCAAAGAGTTGTCCTAGATGTAATTCAAAAAATCCAAAAATTGCAAATTATTGTTTGTCATGTTGAAAAAAATTATTAATAGATATAGAAAAAAAAGATTAGCTTTGCTAGTCTTTTTTCTTTACTTAAAATCATTTTTATGTAAAATCTAAATCAAATTTACTTTGATATTTAAATGAACATAAAATGAGAAACAATTTTTTTGTAACAACACCGATTTATTATACAAATGGTATACCACATATTGGCCATGCATACAGCTCTTTGATTGCTGATAGTATAGCTAGATTTCAAAAAATAAACTGAAAAAAAGTTAAATTTAGTACTTGAGTAGATGAAAATAGTCAAAAAGCTTTAGATAAAGCAGAAGAAGTAGGTATGGAAATAATGCCTTATCTTGATATGATGGCAAAAGAACATAAAAGTGTATGGGATTGATTAAATATAAAATATAGCGATTTTATTAGAACTACAGAAGCTAGACATCATAAATTAGTTAGAGAAGTATTGCAAAAATCATTTGATAATGGTGATATTTATGAAGGTGAATATGAATGAATGTATTGTGTAGGTTGTGAAAGTTTTAAAAAAGATGAAGATTTAGTTTATATGAATCTAACTACAAAAGAAACTTTTCCAGTTAGTGACAAGGTAAAAGCTAGTTCAAATATAGTAAAAGTTTGTCCTGATCATTTAAAAGCTCCTCAAACTTTAAAAGAAAAAAACTATTTTTTTAGACTTTCAAAATACGAACAACTTCTAAAAGATTATTATAAAAAAAATCCTGGTTTTGTTATACCACAAGATAGATTTAATGAAGTTATAGCATTTGTAAATAGAGGACTTGAAGATTTTTCTATAAGTAGAGAAACAAATAAATTTGGTATAAAATTACCATTTGACGAGACACAAGTAACATATGTTTGGTATGATGCTTTATTTAACTATGTAACTGTTTGTGATACAAATGATAGTTGAAAAAATGATAGTGATTTTTGGCCTGCAGATTTACATGTAGTTTGAAAAGATATTATTAGATTTCATGCTATTTATTGGCCTGCTATGCTACTTAGTGCTGGTTATGAATTACCAAAAAATGTACTTACAACTGGTTATTTTACTGTTGATGGTCAAAAAATATCAAAATCACTTTGAAATGCTATTGATCCAGTTGAATTTAGTACAAAGTATAGTAAAGATTTATTAACTCTTTATATTTTATCAAGTTTTAATATAGGTCAAGATTGAGATTTTGATCAAAAACAAGCTATACTTACTTACAATGCAAAACTTGCTAACAATTTTTGAAATCTTTTAAATAGAGCTGTTGTTTTGACTTTGAAGTTAGACCTTGCTGATTGATTGAGTTCAAATGTAGATAAATATATTTGAGATAATATAAAAAAATATACAAAAGTTTATGATGAATCATTTGCGAAATATGATTTAAAATGAGTTCTTGATTCTACTTTTAGATTTCTTGATAGTGTAAACAATTATGTAACTACAAAAGAACCTTGGATTCTTATGAAAGATGAAGCAAAACAAGAAGAAGTAGAAACTATAATGTATACAATTTGTGAAAGTATAAGACAAGTTGCTCTAAATTTATATCCATTTTTTCCTGAAAAAATGTCAGAAGTTTTTTCTTCTCTAAATCTAGTTTGATATACTGAAAAATTGGAGTCATGAAAATACTTAGAACTTAAAAATGAAAAAACAATATTTTTTATCAAAGAAAAATCACCTATTTTATTTGAAAAATATGAATTAGAATAATATGATAACAATTAAAAGTAGATCTTGAAAAGTTATAAAAATTATAGAATCTGATATAAATAAAACTCTTTTAAAACAATTACAAGATGCTTGAATAGAAATGGCTTATGCTTGTCATACTGGTATATGTTGAGCATGCATGTGTCAAATAGAATCTGGTAGTGAAAATGTAAATAAAAGTTTTAAGTGAGAACCATGATTTCCTTTATGAGATGATGAAGTTATGACTTGTATTTGAGGTATAAAAAATAGAGATATAGATGTAGTTTTAAAAACTATATATTAAAATTTATAATAAATTAATTATGCAAAAAGTAAAAAAATGTGTTATTCCTGCTGCTTGAATGTGAACTAGATTTTTACCAGCAACAAAAGCTTTACCAAAAGAAATGTTTCCAATTATAGATAAACCAGTTATGCAAATGCTTGTAGAAGAAGCAATTTCAGCTGGATGTACTGATATAATTATAGTTACTGGTAGAAGTAAAAGAGCAATAGAAGATCATTTTGATTCAAATTTTGAACTTGAAGAAAGACTAGATAGATCTGGAAAATTTGATTATTTAAAAACTGTTAAATGATTAAATGAAATGGCTAATATAGTTTATGTAAGACAACCTTATCCAAAATGAGATTGAGATGCTATTCTTAGAACAAAAAATTTGATTTGAAATGAACCATTTTTAGTACTTTTTTGAGATGATCTTATTGATAATGAAGTTTCAGCTGCTAGACAATTAGTAGATGCTTATGAAAAAACAAACTCTTCTGTAATTTGTTCATTTCAAGTTCCAGAAGAAAGAATGTGAAGTTATGGTATTCTTGAATCATCTTCGACTGAAGATATTTTCAAAGTAGATAAATTTATGGAAAAACCAAAAGCAGAAGCTACAAAATCAAGAAATGGTAATATATGAAAATATGTTTTAACTCCAGATATTTTTGATTATCTTGAGAAATCTGAATCTCTTCATAGTGATTGAGAAACTAGATTAATAGATGCTTTTGAAGCAATGAGAAAAGACAAAAATGTATACTGAGTTAGAATTAAATGAACTCGGCATGATACTTGAAGTAAAATCTGATTTTTAAAAGCAACTATTTCATATGGTTTAAAAAATGATGAAGTAAAAAAAGATTTAATAGAATTTTTAAAATGATTAAATTTAAATTAATGAAAAAAATAACTACTATTTGATGAGGAAATGGACAATCAAATTTACTTGATTGATTATTTACAATTCTAGGAGATAAAATCAAAATATCTTCAATAGTTTCAATGAGCGATGATGGTAGAACAACATGAGAACTTATGAGAGCATTTGAAGATGAATTATGACTTCATCTTCCACCACCATGAGATTTGAGAAGATGTTTATTTTCACTTTCAAATTCAGATTATAGAGAATATTTTAAACTTATTTTTGAATATACATTTTTAAATGAGGAAAAAATATCACATTTTTCAATTCTTGAATTATTTAAACAAGCAAATAAAGAACTTTTGTTTTTTTGAAAAGCTTGAATTTATAAAAATGAATTAGAAGAATTTGAATTTGATAGATGAAATTTATATAGTATTTTAAATTCAAAATTAAATGAATATTTTAAATTTATATTACCACTAAAAAGTAGTATAAATTGACATAAATTTTGAAATATTTTGATGGCAAATCTATATTATAATCTATGAAAAGATTATGATAAGATGATTGATTTTATGCATAATTTACTAGAAGTAACTTGAGAAGTAATTCCTGTTACTACAAAAAAAGCATACATAAGAGCAATTTTATGAAATTGAGAGATAATTGAATCTCAAGATAGAATTTCAAATGTAGCTAATTATAATTCTTGAATTGCAGATTTAGAACTTATGGAATGTTCTATGGATGCAACACATAATAATAGAGCTCATAAAGCAATTATAGAATCAGATTATATAGTAATATGACCATGAGATTTATTTACATCTATAATATCAAATTTTATTATAGGGTGAGTTCAAGATTCGATTAAACAAACAAATGCAAAAATTATTTATATTTGAAACTCTACAAATAAATGATGAGAAACTACTGGTTTGACTCAACTTGATTTTGTAAATAAAATAGAGAGATTTTTATGAAGAAGACTTGATTATTTTGTTATAAATAATAAAAAACTAAACTTAGATAATGAACAATTAGCACAATTTAAAAATGATATTTCTGTAAAATGATGAGATTATTTATTTCTATCACTTTGAGAAAAAAAGGAATTAGAAAGAAGAAAAATCACTATTTTGGAATCAAATTTATTGTGAGATAATAGTTTTTATAAACACTCAAAAGAAAAAATTGTTAGTGAATTATCTGCGATTTTTTTCGCTTAATTTTTAATTAATATTTTATGAATGTATTTGCTGGAAATTTTACTTTAAATGGTAATAAAAAAATAGATTTAGACTTTGATTTTGTAGAAAGTCTATCTAAAAATGGTGATAAAATTGTTTTTGTTTTTTGAGAAACAGAATTAAAAACAAGCAAAGAAGTATTGGATATGATAATACAAAGTGTTTGAGAATTAAAAAACTATGATATTTCTATATCTAGTGAAGATAATATAGAGATAGTAAATCTAGCTTATGAAGAAGGTATTTATGAAATAGCTACTTTTGAATGAGAAGAAGTTGATTTCAATGAAATATTTGATAGATTTAAAGATTTTGAAGAAGTAGTTGCTATAAGAGAAGTAGAAGTTTCAGAAAAATTTGGTAATAAAAAAATAAGAGTTGATTTTGTTTATTAATAAAAAATAATGGAAATTTTTATACATATATGAACTAATTTAGAATATTTTGATTTATTAAATAATGATAAATTATTATCACAATGAAAAGGAGATAGAGACTTGGCATCTTTTTTTATGTCAAATTTTCCATGAGAATTAGCAGAAACTATCTCTCCTCAATATGAAGTGAATTTCATGTGAATTAGGGAGATAAAAAAGAGATTTTGAAACGATGCTTTTAATAAAATATGAGGTATTTATTATGGTAGTGATAATTGTGAATTTCTAGCTCCAACAAAAAAAGAACTTCAAGATGCTATTGAAAAATTTCATATTTTTAACAAAAATTTTCCACCTCATAAAGTGAGAAGTTTTACACTTGTTACTCCTTATGTTTGAGATAAAATGCTTGAAAGACTTGAAGAATGACTTGCATTTTTAAATGAATTAAAAATAAAAAATCCTATAGAAATTGTAGTAAATGATTATTGAGTTTTGAGACTTTTAAATAAAAAATACACAAATTTAAGACCAATATTTGGTAGAGTAATTCACAAAATATTAAAAACTCCACTTATTGATACTTATGGTTATGAAGCTCACCCAGCTTGAGAATTGATAAAAAATAAAACAGAACAAGAAAAACTAAAACTTAGAGAAGAGATAGTAAAATGGCAAATGAAATTTTATAATAGTAGTGAAGTAAGCTTGGATGTATACAGAAACTTTTTAAATAAATATAATATTTCAAGAGTCGCTCTTGATTATATGGAAAAAAGAGAAGATTTGTTTGATAATAGTAGGTTTTGAGAAATTTGAATTGATTTATATTATCCTTGGGCTATTATTTTTACATGAAGACTTTGTGATACTAGTGCCATAGAAAATCCAGCTAGATGAATGTATGCTATTGATGAAATATGTCCTAGAACTTGTAATAGATATGATATATCTTACAAAGTAAAAACTGTTTGATACAATATGATTCAAAGATGAAATGCCTGATATAGAAGTGAATTAAACCTAGATTTTTTAAGAGATGATTTTGTAAAAAACACAAATAATAGATTTGTATTTTCTCCGTTTATAAGTGTATAAAAAAAGATGTGATTTTAAATCACATCTTTTTTATTTTGTAGCTTTGTATTCAGATTCTTCATAAAGTAAATCAAATTCTTTTAGTAATCCAGCTCATGAGCTAGGTATAACTACGTAAGCTTCTTTTACTATTGCATCTTTGTTATTTATAAGAGTATCAAGTAATTTTTTGTTGTAATCATTTAATGAAACATAATCACTTAAAAAATGATTTATATAAATTATGTAAGTTCTAGCATAATTATATTTATTTTTTTGTTCTAAATAATTTGTTATATTTTCTTTACTTGCAACAGCATCTCTTTTTTTGTAATCTGTATTTATTTTTACTTTAAGTATTTCTATTTGTGTATTTGCTTCATTCATTTCTCTTTCAAATATAGCTTTTTGTTCATTTAATGAAATAATTTGTTTTACAGATTTTTCATATCTAAATTCAAATTGTTCTATAAGTGCATCAAGTATTTCAGCTCTATTTTTTGATTGATCCAATATAGATTTAATATCTGTTTTTAATATATTTTTATATTCTTCTACAATTATCATATTTGCAGAAATAAGTTCATCACTTCATAATTCTCAGTTTTGAACCATTTTATTTACTGAAAATACATCTTTATAAATAGTAGCTGGTATTTCAGTTCTTTGTTTATATTTTATTCAAACATTTGTTGTAATAGCAACTCATGTTTTACCAAGTGCAGAGCTATTTACATTTTCAAATGAATTTGTATTTGTTGGTTCTACTTTTTTTACTTCTGTTACTTTTTCATCAGCTTTTATTAGATTATTTCATACTAAAAAAACTAAAACTATAGTTGTAGTAAGTGTAAAAACTCTTAATAAAAATTTTTTAAAATTTCTAGACATATTTTTCTAATTAGATTTATTTAATTTATTTTAACATATTTTTTATTGTTTTGAAAATATTTTAATGCATTTTATTATATTTTTTGATTTTTTTTAAAAAAACATTATTCTAAACTTAATATTTTTAAATATTTTAAATATGAATAAAAAAGCTTTTACATTGGTTGAGCTTATAGTAGTTATAACTATATTGGCTGTTTTATGAACTATTGGTTTTATATCGTATACATGATATACTAGTGAAGCTAGAGATTCAGCTAGATTAGCTGATATGTGAAATATTAAAAAAGCAATTGATCTAAATGAAATCAATACATGAAAATTACCTGAAGTTACAAATCCAGTAGAAATTAAGGTTTGAACACAAGTAGTATTTACACAATGAACTTTTTGAAATACAACTATTGCAGGTTTAAAATGATTAATAAGTCAAAATCCAAAAGATCCATTAACTAAATTAGATTATTCATATTCTGTTACTTCTGATGGTTCAGAATATGAAATAGGTTGATTTATAGAAAATGATAAAATCTCATATAATCCTATTTCTCAAGCAAATGCTTGAGAATCATTAGCTCCAGCATTACTTAGATGAAATTATAACTGACAATTTGTAAAAGTTATTTCTTGAGAAGATGTTACGCTTTATGCATCACCATCTATTACAGTTAGTGATACAAGTGTAGAACAATTAGTAGATTTAGCAGATCAAAATAAATTGGTTTATGATTGATTTTATAATCTACCAGCAAACTTTGCATCAAGTAAATATAATACAAATTGATGAAATACTACTAAATACTTAAATAAAGATAATATAGTTATATATAATTGATCAATAAGTGATTTAAATACTGAAACTAATCAATTAGATTTATTATCAAATTTAAAAACAGCATATAATGGTACAGATATACAAAATGAATATATAATTAAAAAGGTTATGGATTTAGATACTAATAATCATGAAGAATCTACTAAAACTATAAAAAATATGTTAAATATATTGGTGTCAGATAAAATAAAAAGAAACTAGACTTAATCTAGTTTTTTTTGTAATTTATTTAAAAATTCATATACTTAAAACTATTGTTTAAAATATCTAAAAAAATAAAAAATGAGTGATAAATTATTTGATTTACAATCAAAATATAAACCAAGCCCAGACCAGAAAAATGCCATAACACAAATATGTGATTTCATAGATAAGTGACATAAATTTCAAACACTTTGGTGAGTTACATGAAGTGGTAAAACATTTACTATGGCAAATGTAATCCAAAACATAAATAAACCAACTTTGATAATAGCTCACAATAAAACTCTTGCAGCACAATTGGCTCAAGAATTTAAAGAGTTTTTTCCAAATAATGCGGTTCATTATTTTGTTTCGTATTATGATTATTATCAACCAGAAGCATATGTTTCAAAAACTGATACATATATAGAAAAAGAAGCAACAATAAATGCAGAAATAGATAGACTTCGTCATGCTGCAACTCAAGATTTACTTACTAGAAAAGATGTGATAATTGTAGCAAGTGTATCTTGTATTTATGGTATTTGAGATATAGCACTTTATACAGAACAAGTTTTTGATATAAAAGTAGGTGAAAATTATGTTATGGAAGACTTACTAAAAAAACTAGTAAGTATGCAATATAGAAGAGCTGCATCTGATTTTAAACCAGGTAATTTCTTGGTTATGTGAGATGTACTTGAAATCTATCCTGCTAGTAGTGAAACTGTAATAACAGTTGAATTTTGGTGAGAAGAAGTAAGTCAAATAACAAGTAGAAATTATTTAACAGGAGAAATATATGAATATCACAAAGAAGTGACTATATTTCCAGCAAAACATACAGTTACAACAAAAGATACAATAGAAAAAATCATACCAAATATAAAAGAAGAACTTGAAGCAAGATTAAAATATTTTCAAGAAGTATGAGATGTACTTAGATATGAAAGACTTAAAACAAAAGTAGAATACGATTTAGAAATGATGCAAGAAGTAGGTTATGTAAATGGTATAGAAAATTATTCTAGATACCTTGATGGTAGAGAATCTTGAGCACCACCAGCGACACTTATGGATTATTTTGGAAATGATTATTTGACTCTAGTTGATGAATCACATATGACTTTTAGTCAAATTGGTTGAATGCATGCAGGGGATAGAGCTAGAAAAGTAAATCTAGTAGAAAATGGTTTCAGATTGCCAAGTGCTATGGATAATAGACCACTTAAATTTGATGAATTTGAAGCAAAAATGGTAAATGTAGTTTCTGTTTCAGCAACTCCATGAAAATATGATATAGAAAAAAGTAGTGATAATCCTGAAATATTTTACAACTTTGATCCTATAAAAGATTGAATTTGGACAGCAGATGAAACAACTAGAATAGTTCCTCAAATGATGAGACCAACATGACTTCTTGATCCAGAAATCATACTTAGACCTATGGAATTTATGGTTGATGATATTATGACTCATATATCTGAAGTAGTAGAAAAAAATGAAAGACTTCTGATTACAACTATTACAAAAAGATCAAGTGAAGAACTAACTGATTATTTACTTGGAAACTGAGTAAAAGTTAAATATCTTCATAGTGAAATTGAAACACTAGAAAGACTTGAAACTTTAAAAGAACTAAGAGAATGAAAAATAGATGTAATAGTTTGAGTAAATTTACTTAGAGAAGGTCTTGATTTACCAGAAGTAAGCAAGATATGTATACTAGATGCTGATAAACAAGGTTTTCTTAGAAGTGAATCTTCTCTTATCCAAATTATATGAAGAGCTGCTAGAAATGAAAATGGTAAGGTTTATATGTACTCTGAACAATTAAAAAGGTTTGAGTACGATGGAAAAGATGCTATTATGAAAGAAAAAGCTTGAGACAAAATTTTGCAAAAAGATGAAGACTGACTTTTTATTTTGGATGCAGGTAAATTTTGTAATACTGATTGATTAATAGTTTCACAAGCTATGAGAAAAGCTATAAACTTAACTTATTATAGAAGAAACTTACAAGCAAAATATAACGAAGAAAATGGTATAAGAGCAACAACAGTTTTTAGTGAAATCAAGGATATGTGACTTAAATCAAATAAAACAAAAAGAGATTATAGCACTCTTGATAGAAAATCAGTAGAAAGAGAACTTGCTAGAATGGAACTAGAGATGGATATAGCAGCTGCAAATATGGATTATGAAAAAGCAGCAGAGCTTAGAGATGCTATAATTGATCTGAAAAAAGCAAAAAAGAAATAAATTATATTTAACATTAAAATAAAAAACTATGAATTATACTCATATTACCGATGTGTGAGCAACACAATGAAGTGGTACAGATTCATTTTTGAGAATTCAAAAACAATATGAATATCTAAATATGCCAGCTAGAATTGTTCCAGCTGGACATTCTCCATTACATGTTGCTTTTACTGCATGTAGTGAATTGGATTCAAAAGCATACAATAATGCACAAAAAGTACTAGATATTTATAAAGCATCAAAATGAGAAATCAAATCTTATGCACTAAATAGTGCTCCAAGAAATGAAAAAAGTGCAAAAGAAAACTGACAAGAAAATCATATAATAAGAATCACTTCAAAACATGGTAGAGTTTTTTTAATCTATGGTTTAGATGTAGCATCTTGGGTTTGTGAATTTGAATGAAAAGATAATGTAACTATTCAAAAAATCATTTCTCTATGAGATATAATTCCAGATACTTCTAGTGGTTCACAATTTCGTTCTGCTGAACATCTACCAATTGTTCATTTTTTAGAATCAAAATGAGATATATTAAATCATGTAGAGTATGAAAACCTTGAAATGAGTGATTTAAATGAAATGATGAAAAAAACAAAAGAAGAAACTTTTGTTATAGCTCCACCAGATGAATTTGGAAATGGTAGAATTATAATTTCAAAAAAACTTTTTGAAGAAATACTTACTCATAAAAAAGTAAATCTAGGTTGAGTTATAGATAAAACTTTTGTAGTTCAAAAATCTCTTACTCTGGTAGAACCAGGAGAATTATCTATTTGGCCGAGTTCAAATCATTTTTATAATCCTGATATCATAGTAGCAAATATAGGTACTAGATGGAAGGCAGGTACTACAAAAACTACAGATAAAGATACTGTTGATCTATCAAAAAAACTAGAAAAATTTGTAGGACAAACTTGTGAAGTGTTTTTTAAGAAATAAAATTATATTTTATATTGACAACTTGATTATTTATTTTATAATTAAGTTGTTTTTAAAACTTAATTATAAAATATATGAAAAGAAATTTAGACTGAAAAAGCAATGTAGTAAAATTACCTATAACTACTTTGATGCATGCAAGTATAGACACTAGAAATGTATTTTTCAATAAACCATTTGAAAGTGTAAAAGATGTACAAGATTTCATTATATGGCTTGTTAGAAATTGAATTATGGATTCATCTATAAAATGATTTGATGGAACATCATTGACTCAAGAACAATGTGTATGAAAAGATTGTTTTATATTATCTCAAGAAGCAATTAATTTATGTTTCGAAGCACTTCAAACATTTAAACCAGATGCTAGAGTATTGTTTACAGAATGAACTGAAGCACAAGTAAGCTTAATATTAAACAAAAAAACTGCATAAGCAGTTTTTTATTTTTTACTTTGAAAAATGATTTTTTCAAATATAATAAATCTACGGGGCTATTTATGGTTTCTATCGGGAGAATCGTCCGGGTTATATGCTATCTGGGAGGTGTTTGTGACTTCCATAATCAACGCAAACAAGCATAATTGCTAAAACTAGAATTCAAGGTGGTTTAACTGCATTTAAAAATGCTTTAACTCCAGCTTTCGTTGTTGCATAATAACTTGCAATAACAGTAGTCTTCCCCAGGGATGAGCGCCGACTGGCCTACTACAAAATCTATAATCTTTCACTTGAAGAATTTTATAGATTATACATTCAAGTCTTATAGGATCGGTTTTGACAAAGTCTTGTACCTATAAGTACCCATAGATTTAGTCTTCTTTTATACTTTTTGTTTGT